>JAYSST010000034.1:0-2182 GCA_043720435.1 Bdellovibrionales bacterium | reverse complement strand
CGTCGATTTCATCGGATCCGCTTTTGTCGCCTCCACGTACGACTGGATAATATTTTGGCTCAAGCGCGTGTCGATAGCGAAAACATCTCGAGCTCCGCCGCCGTGACGATAGAAAAGCTCGTCGAACACATCGGTCAGATATCGAACCTTTTCCAAGGTTCGAGAAAAATCGGTTTTAAGCGCTTTGCGAAGATGAATTGTGTGCAAGGGAAGCGAGCCGAGTTCGAAACCTTCTGAAACCAAAACCGAGTCTACCGTTTTGTACTTTGACGGTTTCAAAATGTAGGAGACTTCATTAAAGAAGTTCGCACGCTCCATGGAACGCATGTGCTTGTCGTTCGAACTCAGCGGCGAAATTTCTGCCAGGTGATGCTTAAAAAATCGCTGAAGTGCGGGGAAGACGTCAGGGTGTTCAAGATATTCAGTCACATGCGCAAGCCCATGCAGCAAGCTAAGCGAAGATCGACCCGGCCACAGCGGCGTGTACCCGTTCGCCACCATGTTGGCGTAAACCAAGAAGGGCAGATCGGTGGCTACCTCGGTCGTTGCGCCTACAGGCATGCGGGAATCGAGAGGATACCAAACTGATTTGTTATAGGTCGCGAGCTTGAAACTGCCGGTAAAGTTCTGCGACTGCACTTTCGTGACGATGTCTGCGAAACTTGGCGGAAACTCAAATCGAGCGGGCGACGACGACTCGGCAATCGAAAAGCCGACGTTCAGAAGTTGGCTGTCGATCGCTGGATGCCTGCGCGCGTGCGAATAAATCATAGTCCCAGCGCTATGCTCCGGCAGCGGCTGCCCGGGCTTCGCGACGACTCCTAGGTCAACCAACATCGAGCGGTAGTCCCCCTCGGCCGTCGGTAGCCACGATCGGTCTATCAAGGCTTGGGTAACGTGGGTTTCGCGAAAGAAGTGTTGGCACCGATCGGCATAAGACGGAAGCGCGAGGACTGTAGTCGCGACGATCAGGAAAAGGCTTATAATGTTACGCAAAAATAAAGGGGATTTCATCGGTCGTTCGAGTCGTTTTGCAAATAGGGGACCCGGTTGCGGACCGGCAAATCTCATAAGATCGCGATGCCGGAATTACTCGAAACTACTCTGTAATTTATCCTAGACAAAGTACCATTGGCTCAGCGCCGAGGGAGTGGAACGACTCGAACCTTTACGGCCGTGCGATCCCGTACCGAAGCGCTCGAAACCACGTGCTGAAGCTGCCCCATGCAGCCGCCTCGTTTTACTTTCGCTTTCGCGTTAGGCTCGCAGGTAAAAGTTCCTTGGCGGTAGAGAAATTCAGGTTCGGGATCCGGCGAATAGCCAGCACCGCAATTGCCTCCCGGTACGGCGCACTCCGTCCGTAGCGCAAAGCCCACAAGTTTGGCTGAAAAATCGGTGCCTTTGAGTGCGACGGTGTCGCCCATTCGAATTTCAACTTCTTGGTTCAATTCCACGACATGTTCATGAGGTTTTGTTGAATCGGACGGACGGACAGGCTCCGCGGCGAATGCGATGCGACCGGCCGCTAAACAACCGACAATTGCTAATAAGAGGAATGTCTTATGTGATTCCATGTTGCGAACATCCTATCCCACAGGACCGGATCGCGCTAGAGTTCATGGTGGAGACTCTATGGAAATGTGGTTCGCTTTTTTAGCCGGCGGTCTTTTTCTCTTAGCCATCATGGTCTATGTGCTGTTGATGGTTTTCCTCCCTGAGTGGGTGGGCATCTCTGGAAAAAAAGCAATTGAAGCTGAGCGAAGTCATATCGGTGACGAAACAGGAGATAAAAGTGAGACGTAAAACGATTGTTCAGATTGCGGTTGTCATGGTCATCGTTTTTACGTTGATTGTCGTCGCCTATCCGACGTTGTTCGGGCCGAATCAGTCTCCGATCGAACAACCCGTGGCACCGTCGGTGAATCCGTAGGTGCCTCCGTCATCTACTTTGCGAGTTCGCGTTTCAATACGTCACGGAAATTTTCTTGTGGATTTTTATCCGATTGAGTTCTCGATTGATTCTGATTTTCACGTCGTCGATTCTCCGTTTTGATATCGAAAAGAATGTCCGAAAGTATATCGAGTGGATGAGCCGAATGCGGTGCCTTTGTTTCGACTTCATGACTGCGATAACTTCGAAGGCCGTGTTGAATCGTGTTCATGCGCCTTACCTCCTTATTCA
>JAYSST010000033.1:0-5325 GCA_043720435.1 Bdellovibrionales bacterium | reverse complement strand
CTATACTGATCAACGGCTTCGACGACCAATATTCCGTTTGCGTGAATAAGAAAGTCAATGCGACGACGCCCATCGCGGCGGACCCTAATAGCCACCTTACACCGAATCGAAAACCATTTCCGATCGCGGTAAACGGATAAACCCAAATCCAGACTGCCGCCGCCTCGTCCGCGTGGTAAAACATGATCGAAACAAGAGCGATGTCATGAGCCATCCCAACCACGCGGCGAACATAGCTGATTGCAGTTTTGTGATTTGCGATGTGTAAGAGAATGCCGATGCTGAAGACAACGCCCCATAGCGAGCCAAACAAGAGTATCCAAGAATCTTGAGTTTGGGCGGCAGTGCCGGTGAAAGTTCCATAGGTGGCAGTCCAGATTACGCTGGCGGCAATGATGAAGAGACGAAGGAAGGCTTGCTTGTGCTCCGTGTCCGGTCGGCCGTCAAAAACTCGCATCATGTTTTTCACATTGCCCATACACTGGCTTATCGGGTCTTGAAAACCTTAGCTAAATGTAAAGGATTGCCGCCTCTCATTTTGAGACGCTAAATGGCGTCTCAATACCTACCAGCCACCGAAACCTGGACTTGGCACTTTCGCATGTGCCGAGCAAAATGATTATATATGAAAAATATAATCTATTTTCTGTTTACGGCCGTGGTGTTAGTAAGTACTTCTCGCGGTCTGGCGGCGTGCCCGAGCTACACCGCCCCTGCATGTGCGGCTGGCGAGGGTGTTGTCATGGGTAAAGATGCAGCGAAATGCGCAATGCCGATGTGCCAGAAAATTTCCGAAAAGTGTCCGACGTATCCCGCTGTCGCTTGCGAGGACCCACAAAAGTTGAGCCTTAATCCCGATCCGAAGAATAAAAAATGTCAGATGGCCGTCTGTCGTTAAATGCCCCGATGTCGGGCTGTCTTAAGTCCTACGACCCCACCATGACCTTTTTATCCCTAACTCAACCATAGTCGTCTCGGACTTTTCTGGGACTCTCTTTTGCAATCGTTCTTGGTGAATGGTTTTCTTTGCGATCATCAACATTGCTTCACTACTAAAATCTGTGTCACGGTGGCCATCTCTATGACTACTGAAAAAACTTTGAAGACCTACAGCTGCCACATTTGTGGGAATCCGCTTGAACCGGTTGAAGGAAAAAGTACGACTTGCGAACGCTGTGGTCACACAGATCATCGCTTCACCAAGCGTTCGGCCCGATTGTGTTTGGTATTTTCGATGACTGCGATGATTTTTTATATTCCAGCCAATATTTTTCCCTTTATGACGATCGAACTTTATGGAAATCGAAACAGCTCGACGATATGGTCTGGAACGACGTCACTCATTCAGCAGCGGTCGTACGCAGTTGCTCTTGTCGTTTTTCTTGCGAGCATCTTAATTCCAATCATGAAGCTAATGATTCTTTTTTACCTGTCGGCTGCTGGCCAAGCGGGCCATCGATCGAGATTCAAGATGAATCTTTATCATTTTGTTGAAGCGATCGGACGCTGGTCCATGCTCGACATTTTTTTGCTGGCGATTTTAGTTGCCATGGTGAAACTTGGGCACTGGGGAACCGTTGAACCTGGCTTAGGTGCCGCCATGTTTTTGATGGTTGTGATATTCACAATGATGGCTTCGGCGTATTTTGATCCGAGAATTTTGTGGGAAGAAAAAAATGAAAAAGTTAATTGATTCAAAAATACATGCGCTGAAAACTGGTTGGTACATCTGGCTCTTCCCGGTGATGGCAATATTAATTTCAGGTTGGTTGCTTTACGACTACTACCGACAACAGGGGCCCCGAGTTTACATCACGTTCGATGACGCCAGTAGCATACAGACCGAAAAGACCAAAGTACGCTTTCGCGGCGTCGCAATCGGAACAGTAAAAGACGTTTACATTTCGGAAGATCAGAAAGATGTCGTTGCCGAAATCTTGTTGCGAAAAGATGCCGCTCACTTTGCGGTTGAAGGATCTAAGTTTTCACTCGTGACTCCAAAAGTTGGGTTTCAGGGTATTACTGGGCTCGATACTTTGTTTGAAGGGGCTTACATTTCGATTTTACCAGGACCGCCAGATGGCCGCGAAAAAATGGATTTCAAAGGTCTGGCTAGCGGATCGACGGATCCTTTGGACGACACGAGCGCTTACATCATTGAAACAGAAAGTGTCGAGTCGATCAATTCCGGCGTTTCGGTCACTTATCGCGGCTTAAAGATTGGATCCGTCACAAAGGTGAATGTGGCAAAGGGCGGCCGATTGATTAACGTGCAGATTAATATCGACAACAAATTTACTTGGCTGATACGCAGCAACACCGTGTTTTGGCGCAAAGTCGGTGTACAGGCAAAGCTTGGGCTTTTCGGTTCGAATATAAAAGTAAATTCGATGGAATCGATTATGAGTGGCGGTGTCGAGCTCGGTACACCCGATCCGGCGGGTCCGATGGCCAAGGCTCTTCAAAAGTTTCCTTTGGCACCAGAGGCGCCTAAGGATCTCGCGAAATGGAACCCAATTCTTGATTAGTTGGGTCACGCGTCGAACGTCAGCTCGCCAAGGAAGTGACGACGCGATTGCGACTTTCGTGTTTCGCTCGGTAAAGCGCTGAGTCCGCCCGCTTAAACAAATCGGACGACGTCGCATCGTCGCATCCATAAGTGAATTGCAAATCCATCCAAGGCTAATGAAGCCGCAAAACAGCATGACGAAAAAAACTCGCCCCTTTGGACGAGCTTTTTAGTATCTAGACTTGAACCGGATATTAAGGAGCCAGACTCTTAATTAGCGCCGCTCGTGCAAGCGCCGCTTGAATCTGCATGTCAGTCATCGCGATCACATGTGGATTCTTGTTCGGGCAGAACCCTCGCTTTTCAGCGCTAACGACGTCGAAACTTTTGCTAAGGATGTTTAAGCACGCATTTTCAGACATACACACGTCGCTTGGAGTTCCCGTTTTTCCGCCGAGAGTACCTTCGTTCGAAAGCGCGATCTTCACTGATTTTCCGTTGCTGCGAAGGACGCATACATATTCGAGAGCACCTTGAGCGTAGTCAGGTGGCACTGTAGGAGGTACCATTGTGTCGTCAGTTGGTGGCGGCATCGCCGGTGGCATTGTCGGCGGAACGACGACGACTGGTGGCATCGTTGGCGGTACCATCACATCGTCATTTGGTGGTGGCATCGTCGGCGGCATTGTCGGCGGAACCACAACGACTGGTGGCATCGTTGGCGGTACCATCACATCGTCATTTGGTGGTGGCATCGTCGGTGGCATCGTCGGCGGTACCATCACTTCGTCCGTTGGTGGTGGCATCGTTGGTGGAGCTACGACAACTGGTGGTGGTGTCGTACCGTCGTCAAGGTTAGCGTCGTCGTTATCAGAGACAGGTTGCGAAATATCGATGACGGTCTGGTCCGACGAATCATCTGATTCTGCCTTCGCCATCAATTCGCCGGTCGCAGCAAAGTTTGCTCCGTTCGAACAGTTTTGAAAACCTAAAATCAGCACGGCTGCTGAGAGTAAAATCCAAACTTTTTCCACAACGTACCCCCGGTAACTTGGTCTGTCTCAGAGTGAAACGTAAAACGTCTCTTGTCCTGAAACTCACACAGTTAAGGAGCAACCTGTGGGCCTGACGGCCGCCGATTATTTGGAGGCGGCCGACACTCAACTGTCCAACTTCACAAAGACGTCTACAAGATACCCAGATTGATCAGGTTGACGCGCTCTCATAGCGAGACATCCACGATTGCCGCTGGTGAATCACATCGAAACATGGTTCGGATTGATACGAGATTGAGCACGAGTCAGGCGCGCTGTCTCGTCGCTATTCAGTGGCCGCAGGAGTGCCACCGACAGTCGTGCTTTTCGCACCCTCTAAAGAATGCATCGATAGGCTGAGTTGTACGAGTTTTCCGGTGCCTCGCGCCTGCATCACCATCTTTGCATCTTTTTTCGAGAGGTTCTTCATGGGGATTTCGGTTTCAGTATTGCCGTTTTTAATGACCGCCATGTTTTTCACAATACGAACCACTTCGCCCTTGATCTGAATCGACAGGCCGGCGAACGCTGCGCTCGAAGAAAGCAAAATAACCATAATCAACAATTTTGAAATCATCGCTTAACTCCTTGTCCGCCTTGAGTGCCGGGACCCGAGCCACGCGATTCCCAAATTACATTCTGTAAAACCTCGACGAGGTCTTTTGGAAAAAAAGAGAGGCATCTCGTTCTTTTTATGACAAATGGAAGTGGTGACCCAACTTCAGCCAAAATGTCATTTAAGGACTGCTGCTTCTCGGGATCGAACTTGCTGTCGGGAGAACTCACGACCTGGTATTCTCGCGTTTTGATGATTTCACCGAGACCCTTGATCCACTCTTTGAAGTCACCAATCTTTACGGGCGTGGAATTAAACATTGTGACCAGTTTCTGAATATGCAATTGGTCTGACTTCGCGGCCGCTAGTATCTCGGCGGTCTGCTCTCGACTTAATTTCGACAGAGCAACCGGGTTTGTCTGCTCTTTGGCATACTCCGCGTTGCGGCTGACCGCTTTCTTAACGATGCCGCGAACCTGCACGACACACTTCAACGGAGTATCGTCGCTAGCTTCGCGATCCATTTCGTTATAGCAGTGGGACGCTGCCATCGAAAGCACCAACAGTCCGTCGTCATCGATAGCCCAATTTGGCTCACCGATGCCCTTCTTGCTCTTTAGTTGGAATCCCACGACTTTGTTGCCGGGAACCATCTCTCCAACGTTGCTGCCGCATGCCGACGCACGTTCGGCACCCAACGCAAGCACAAGAAGGATCATAGTCAGTTTTAACACTTTCACCTCTTCGAATTAAAAGCGGAGTAAGAAACCAACGCCACCGGACATCATTGACGATGCCTTTTCGGCGATGACAAGCTGTCCATACCTTGCGGCGAACGATACGTTGATGTTGTATAATGTCCGGTCATATCTGACGCCAGCAGAAAGTCCAGTCGCCGGAACGATTCGGCCCGTGGCATTGAACAGCAACTGTTCCATTCCGAGGTCAGCGGCGAAGAGTGGACCTTTTCCCAATTTCGAAATGAAACTGGTTTGGCCACCAACGTTGAGTGTCGACTCGCGTTCGATGAAATTACCCATGAACGCGTAGGCACCCGAAACACGAAAGCCCGTGTACAAAATCGATAACGTCGAAGGATCAAGCGCCTGAGATACAGAAAAATTTCCGGCGATTTTATGTGTTAATGCATAGCTCGCAACGGCTTCGACGGCGCTACCCATGAGCCCGCGTCCCTCGAATGCAAACTGGGCGATTTGTCCGTAGAT
>JAYSST010000032.1:0-5332 GCA_043720435.1 Bdellovibrionales bacterium | reverse complement strand
CCTCTAGGCGTCGACAAATTAAGTCTTGCCGATTCTCAGAGGGCAAACGAAGATTTTTCTAAGGCCTTTCGCGGACAAAAGCGATCGGGTAACGGGTAGCACGCACCTTTGGTGCGATGGTTAGTAGCAGGGGGTCACAGTGAAGCCGCGTATTTTGGTAGTCGACGATGAAGAATCAATTCGCGAGTTTCTGGATATCATGCTTCGCAAAGAAGGCTACGACGTCACCTGCGTTGAGGATGGTCAAAAGGCGATCGATATTCTGAAAAAGAAATCGTTCGATCTCGTAATCTCCGATTTGCAAATGCCGAACGTGACTGGAATCGAGCTGTTGAAGCACTGCCGCGAGAACTACGCGGATCTCTTGTTCATGATGATCACTGCATTCGGAACAGCAGAGAGTGCTGTCGAAGCGATGAAAATGGGCGCGTACGATTACATTACGAAGCCGTTCAAAATCGACGAAGTTCGAATCAACATTGCGAACGCTCTTCGCAGCCGAAACCTCGAAGTTGAGAACCGTGTTCTCCGCAAAGAACTTCAAAAAGAATACTCGTTTCAAAATCTCGTTGGAAACAGCGAGGCCATGCACAAGATCTTCGAACTCATTCGGAAGGTGTCGGACTCCCCGACGAACGTCCTGGTTACTGGCGAGAGCGGTACAGGAAAAGAAATGGTCGCGAAAGCGATTCACTACAATAGTCCGCTGAAGGACAGACCGTTTGTTTCGGTCAACTGCGGCGCAATTCCTGAGAACCTCGTTGAGAGCGAACTCTTTGGTCACAAAAAAGGTTCGTTCACCGGTGCTTCGTCAGACAAAGATGGTCTTTTTGAAGTGGCAGACGGCGGAACACTTTTTCTCGACGAAATCGGCGAGTTACCCTTAAGTTCGCAGGTAAGAATCTTACGTGCGATTCAAGAGAAGACTGTACGACGCGTTGGTGGCACCGAAGATATTAAAGTCGAAGTGCGTATAATCGCGGCAACCAATCGCGATCTTGAACACATGGTTGCGCACGGAACGTTCCGGCAAGATTTGTACTATCGATTGAACGTAATCAACATTCGTACCCCTGCGCTTCGCGAGCGTCGCGACGATATTCCGCTTCTTGCTTCGCACTTCCTGCAAAAGTACAGCGATCGATTCAACAAGGCGATTCAAACGATCTCGAAAGAGGCGATGGATCTGTTGAAGAAGTACGATTTTCCAGGAAACGTACGAGAGCTCGAGAACATTATCGAACGTACTGTCGCGCTCGAATCAGGCGCGACAGTATTGCCGGAATCTCTTCCTCAATTCGTCAACACGCCCACGGGTCGAAAGATGGTTTCATCTGACGGCATTGAGATTACCGATGAAGGTATCGATCTCCAGAAGGTTCTCGATCAACTCGAAAAGGAACTTTTAGTGAAGGCGATACACCAAGCCAGCGGTGTGAAAAAGCGCGCAGCAAAACTGCTTGGTATCACGTTCAGATCGATGCGCTACCGCGTTGAGAAGTTCAGCCTGGGTAAAGTTGATGACGACGAGCTGCCCGACGAGGAGTAATCCTCAGATGAATGCTAAGGCGAGCAGGGAAATCACACCGCCACCTAAAATGACGGCCCACGCGGGCCGTTTCTTTTTGTACGTCATATAAAAGGCAACCGGTGCGACTGTCATCCACAGCAACACAGTGATGACTGATTGATTGAGATTCAACTTTTCAATTTCGAGCATTGACAGAAAAACCGGTTCGATCAATTTAATTGTGCTTGCTACAATAGCGCCGATAACCGCTGACAATGCGCCAAAACTGAATCGATGCCAGTGTGCACTTTTATTCACGCGACGCCAGAATCGCGGGAACCACGTTATCATATGTATGTAAGGCACGAGAAAAACACCGATCGTCGCAATGAGTCCTCCGCTGATGCCACCGACCCGAGTTCCAATATAGGTTACGGTCACCATCACGGGGCCCGGTGTAACTTGCCCGAAGCTTAATGCTTCGAGAAATTCCGCTTGAGTCATCCACTGAAGTTTGTCGACGAACTCCCCTCCCAAGAGCGGAATAATTGCGAGACCACTGCCGAAAACTAACGAGCCCGCTTTCAGCGTTGTCCAGAAGAGCGTTGAGTGAATGTCGAACATTGATACTCCGACCAGTGCTGTCGGCACGGCGGCGAGACTGACCGAAACCAGTTTCGAACGATTTGGTCGTAGAGCAAGCAGACCGCAAGCGATAATCGCGATCGGTTCAAGCGACGGTTGCAAAAGCGTGACGATAAAGCCGAATAGCGCGAAGATCCATTTAACGATTCGTTCGCCGTCATCGGTTGTTTTCGCGTTCCGAGAAATCGGAATAATGCTAGCGACGATCAGTCCCAGTGCCGCCGCCTGAAGGCCAACAAGAGCCGCCCGGGTCCACAACCATTCTCCCCATGAATCTCGACTCAATCCCAAAATCAACATGAGGATCACAGATGGCAAAAGAAAGCAGAGTCCGGCGATTGTTGCCCCGAGAACCCCTACGCCCTCGGAGCGTCCGCGTTCATGTCCAAGAAACACCGCTGTCTGAAATGCAACCGGACCCGGCAGAGTTTTGATTGCAGCGAAAACCTGGCTAAATTCGATCGAAGAAATCCATCGCCCAGCAAGATCTCGCTCCATCTGTGCGACGACAGCGAGGGGGCCGCCGAATCCCGTAACACCCAGCCGCAAAAAGTAGGCGCCGATTTCGCGTAGAATGCGCTTTTTTACGTCTTTTTCCGGGCTGACCGTTTGAGTAATCATATTCTTAAGCAGATACTATCCACATGTTATCAGTCGAACAAGAACCGATCCGTCTACCCGCGATAGTCAGCGAAGTTGAAGGACCAGACGGTAGAAACGTACGATTTGCAAATCGCGCGGGATTTGTTGTTCCACGCCGATTTTTTTTCTTGTGGGAACAAGTAAAAATCGGCGCTTCCATTTATGATCTAAGCCTTCGTCTTCGAAGCCGCGGCGAGAGTTCGCGCATTTTTTTAGAAGTCGCAAGTTTCCTTTGCTTGCTTGTTGATCACGACCTTATCGATGACGTTCGCGTTGTTCGACTCGCAGATTCAATCCGCGGAGAATATGAGTGGCCTCAAGATCTTCTGACCGGCGTTTCTAACTCGGGATCATTAACGGCATGGGCCCGCCGAGCTCAAGAGAAAATTCCAATCTATTCAAGAACGTTTGATTTTATAACGGCACTTTTTGTACTGTTGTCGGTTCCATTTTCAGTGCTGTTGATTGGAATATCGTTCGACACAGTCGAAGTCGGTGGTTTGAATTTCGGGCTATTGCTGGTCCTCGGCGTTTATCTCGGCGGCACGATCGGTCGTACCGGTGTGGCGTGTTTTCGCGCCGTCGCTTCAAGCATGGGCGGGGATGCCGGTGAGTTGAAGTGGATCGTCGACTTAATTGGACCGCACCTACGTTTCGAACCGCAAACTGTTACTGGCGCTTTTCGACGTGCGACGGATTTCATCGTTTGCTTCGGTGCCGCGACGGTTCCCTTAACCGCGACATTGTTTGCGAAATTCGCGTTCGTCGGCGCGTCGGCCTCGACGTGGTCAATCATCCTGCTTGGCAGCCTGTTCGCGGTCGCACTTTCTACGCATCCGTCAACTCGAAACGAACTTACGAGATCGCTTCGAATTTGGAATCGCACCCCGCTCATTTGGCGGGAAGAAGATGAATTGCGTGAGGTCGAAGCGTTTCATCGAATCGGTTCATTCATTTCCATTTCCGTCGCGGCGATTTTCTTTGGGCATCTCATCGTCGGAATTATTAAAATCCATCCGGACATGGGCTTCCTCCGTGCGCACTTTTCTACTGTCGCGACCTTTGTGGGTACTTTCTTCTTTTTGGCATTGGTTTATGTCGAGCCTTTTTTTCGACATGATTTAGCGGGTACTTCGAAGCGAAACAAACGTCGCAGGCTCTGGGCAACTCGAACGAAAGTTCTGGCCGTAGCAGCAGCGGATCGCGAAGCGTGGAACGAACTACCTGTCTTGCGACAGTTGACAGCTCCTCTTAGGAAACGACTCGTCGCCGCAGCGCGAGTAGTGGAACTTCGACCGGGCGTCGCTGTTTGTCGACAAGGCGATACGGATCGCTCGCTGTACATCGTGCTTAGCGGTAAGCTTGGTGTCGCGAAGAGCTTCGAGAGCCGCCGACGAAAAGTGGTCGCCGTTCTCACTGGCGGTGCAGTCTTCGGCGAAACGGCATTCTTTTTTGCGAGCCCGCGTACAGCGGATGTCATTGGAATGGAGACTGCACGGCTTCTCGAAATTCCCTACATGACGATGATGAAGGATCTCGATCTCGCATCAAGTGAAGATTTTCAATTCCGTGTTTGGCTTTTGCAGGCATTGTCGGGAAACCCAATGCTCAAAGACCTTCCGTCGGAAGCAATGGACACGCTTATTTTCGCAGGTACGCGAAAAACTTTTCGTGCAGGCGAAGCGGTTTTTACCGAAGGTTCACCGGCAAATACATGTTATTTCATCGCGCAGGGGCGGGCGAGCGCGGTTCAACAAGGGCGAAAAATAAATGAGATGGGCGCCGGAGACGCGTTCGGCGAAATCGCTTTGCTGAGAACGGGAAGTCGTCGAACTGCTTCGGTTGTCGCGGACAGCGATCTTCTGTGCATGGAACTCGAAATAGATGCCTTCTGGGCGCTGCTTGCTGCGCGCCTTCCGCTAGGTGCAGAGATTGAACGGCTCGCCCTACGGCGCCTGCGCGACGACGAAGTCAGGCGCGCCGAGAGCGATGATTCGCCTTAACGAGCCAAGCGATTGTTCAAAAGGTAAATATCAGATCCAGGCCGTAGGATTGCACCGGCTCACTATCGGTCGCGGTCGTCGTACTGGATTGTTTCAGTGCTGCGAGATGCGAAAATCTGACTGCGCTGGAAAATTTTGATGTCCATTTGATATCGCCAGCCAGGCCCAGAGTGCCGGTTTGTTCACCATTCACTGCGGCCGTCTTTGATGATGCCATCATTCTTGCGCTCCAACGTCTGCGCGAGAATGCGACTCCTGCGCCGACTTCTTCGCCAGTCCATGACACCGCGGTTGAAATTGCAGTTAACGGGACGAAAAGAGGAGCAAGCGGACGCGCCAAATCTTTGAAGCCTTCGGCGAGTATTGCTTTTTCCGTCCACAGCCGAATCGTCCACGGTGAGAACCCGTACTAAGCTACTTCAAGTCGGGCGCTTTGCGCCGCCAGTTCTACCGTCGTCGATTGGAAAATTATATTCGGAGTGTTCACGAAGCTGAATTTAGCAGCTCGCAGTTCGACGGCAGCTTCGAAGCC
>JAYSST010000031.1:0-5338 GCA_043720435.1 Bdellovibrionales bacterium | reverse complement strand
TTCCCTTACGCGAAGTCTCGCGCCTTCGCGCCATTCTCGGATCTGAAAAGCTCGGCCGCTACTTAGTCGCTAAGTCACTGATGGCAGAAAAGCTAACCGCGCTTTCCGTGAAGACGGCCGAGACCGAAGCCGCGGGCGGAGCAAAGAACGAGGCGACCGGCGGAGCAAAGAAGGACGCTTCGAAAACGCCTACTCCAAAAGCTGGCGAAACAAAGTGATGGGCGAACAGAATCGCGCGCCCGGTTTACCAACATGACGCGCATCGCTTCCGCAGCGGTTTCGCATTTCGTCATTTTCATTTCGCTCTCCATTAACATCACGTTCGCAAACGCTGTGAACGCTGTGAATGCCGGAAACGGCGCAAATGCCGCGAACGTCGGAACTACCGCCGGAACGAGCGTTGAAAGTCCGATTTACGCATTGATTGTTGATCCTGCCGCGCTGAACATTAACGCGCCGACGTCTGTGCGGGTATCGGTTCACGTTGCAACTGCGAGCCAAGATCTATCTAGTTTCATTCTCGAGCGTCTCGAAGCGAAGTCAGCGCCTCAGCCACTGGGCGAAATGAAAGATGACGGATTAAATGGCGATCTTCGGGCGGGCGATCGAATCTATTCGACAAGGTTTCAGCTCGATGAAAAGAAAGTCGGCTTCGTAAACCTTCGGGCGACTGCGAAAATATCTGGAAAAACCGAACAGTCTCCGGTTTTCGAAATGGCCGTACTTCCGAAAGACGCTCCAGTGGGTCTTGTCGGGAGTTCCGGCTTACACAATGTTGCGCGAGATCCAAAGACCGGAACGAGATTTGTTGCCGACGATGTGAACGTTTGTTTCGGTCGAACTGTTGCCTACGAGAAAGTTGTGGCGGTAGCGAAATCGGTTCAAGGCACCGTGGTCGGTCGGTTCTCGGAAATCGGAAACTGTTACCAGTTCAAAGTGCCGTCGAGCAAAGATGGTTCAACGGTCCTCGCAGCGATAAAAAAGATCAAAGGCGTTCGTGGAGTTTTAAACGCTGATCCCAATTACGTCTCCCAATTAAAATAGAGCGATTGCAACGGCTGGAAGATTCGCGGTCCGCACGCTGACCACTTATAAGTGGCACTCCACGAACTTGCGCACGAAATCGACCGAGTTTCGTCACTTAAAAGTGGTCATCGCTTAAAAGTGGTCATTATTTAACAGGAGCGGCTGCTTCCGCTTTTACCTTTGCTTCGGGGTCGGATTCTTTTTCGAGCGACTTCGCAAACTCGATAAGTTTTTTCGGGTCGCGCCCAAGCTTCGTATAGACGCGATCAAAATCCGAGAGATCATATACATATAATTTCCAGGCTAGCAGACGGGCGTTGTTCAGCGCGGAAGCCTCGAGATCACGCGCAATAAATTTCGCATATCGCTCGCTTTTTATGTGCGGTCGAAGTGATGTTTCGTAGCGCTGCGGGATCTCGGCGAGGCGAGCCGCACGTTTCTCTAAAAAAGTTCCGCGGATTTTTAAATCGTCGCTCGCCAAGATCGGCGCTTGTTCTTCGTACCACTTCTTGAGGGAGTCTATTTCTGCCGAGATAAATTTCGAGAACTTTTCTTGATCGTCGTTCTCCACTTTGGCTGCAGCCAGCGTGGGGCTCGCGGTTCCCTCGGCTTCGATAAAAAACAGGTCCGCCCCGACGTTGCCGATGAAAGTCGCGAGTCTTTCATTAAAGTCGGCTTTTGATTTTATGAACAATGTCGCGTGCACGGATTCGTGGATGATCGTATTGACGAGGTCGTAGTCAGTGTATCGAAGCATGCTGGACAATATCGGATCGTCGAACCAACCGAGCGTCGAAAACGCCGAAACGCCGCGGACGTAGGTATCAAAACCTTTGGCGCTCATCTTTTTTGCTTCGGATTTGGCGTCGTCGGGATTGAAAAAACCTTTGTAAGGAACATCACCGACAATTGGGAAATTCCAGAGGTGCTGTTCGAGACGGTCGCGTTCGGCGGCGCTGACGACGTACGAAACGTAGGGTCGATCGAGCTGAACAAAGGAATCGTAATTTTCGGTTTCTGTCAGACCCAAAACGCGTTCGCCAAAGACCTTCGCGTTTCGCGCAAGCTCGAGCTTTCTACGATCTTCCGGCTTTAAGTTCTCATCTTTGAAAGTGCGCTCAAGCGACTTCCGGCTCATCAAGAGATCCGCCTGCGACCACGCACTCTTTATCAAATAAGGCGCCTGGCACCCATTGAGCAAAAATGGGAGAAGCAGCGCAAAGAAGGGCGAAATTCGTGAGCTCAAAACATCCACGAGAGGCCAACGCGTCCTGAGTAGTCGACTGTAATGGGCGATTCAGAAATAGATCTGCTCGACCATGCTTCGACGCCAACCTTCAAAGACCACGCCTTAGTCAGCGCGAGCTTGAATCCGAGACCCGCGCTTGGCACGAGCGCCGGTGGATCTTCACGAGTCGAGACAGGAAAAACATTGGTCGCCTGCCAATATTGAGTCTCGAATCGTTTATCCATAATGTAGACACCACCGATTTTCATATACGGGCGTATCGTCGATTCGCGGTCACCCAACGTCAAGACGAGATCGAGTCCTGCCATCTTGTAGTACATGTTCGTTAGTTGACCGTCGGGTTGACCGACGCCAATACGACGACGGTTGATACCATCGGTGTAGCTCAGCTCGAGTGCCGAGCTCTCGTCGAAATAGTAAGAGAGCGACGCAGTGATCGATTGCGATTCGTCATGCGAGTTCGTGCCGATGTTCGATCGCTTGTAACTTCCGGAAGCGCCGACTTCGACGTATCCGGCGTGCGCAAAGTCGCCGACAAAAGGTCCGACGATGAGGACGAAAAAGAGACGCGTGAGATAGCTGAATCGGTCGGTAGCCATAGATCTTAGGATACCGCTTCTCATAGCGAGGCGGTGGTCCAGATTGTCGGCTGGTCCGAAGTCGAGTTCATGAATCCTTACTCTTGAGCTTCCGTTTTCGAAGACTGCGTGCGGGCAAGGGGGCGCGAGTCGCGAAGCACGGTGAACGAATAAAGCAGACGGATCGTTCCGTCTTCTTTAACCATTTCGCGCGGGGGGTGAGGAAAAATGCGCGCTTCTCGAAACGCAAGAATTGGCGCATTGTCGACATCTCGAGAACCGGATCCATCGTGTATGATGGCGCGAATAAATTCGCCTTCGCGATTTAACACCATTTCTAAATTTGTCGTCAGTGGAGTTGTTCCCGGCGGAATATCGCCGCCACCGTAGTTGACGGCTCGCATGTATCGGACCCAGCGATTGCGAATCTGTTCGTCAATTCGTGCGTAAAATGTGTAAAACACGAATCGATCGGTGTTGAGCGCGGTAAAATCGCCAATACGAATATCTTCGGGAACACGCTCGCCGATCGTCGAAGTCCCAGCGTTGACTCGTGGGTCGCTAGGAAGAAAGAGCGTTCGACTTGTTCCTCCGCCTCCTGCTTGCGGCTTTTTAATTTCCGCCGAGATATCGCCAAGACCTTCTTCGAAAATCGAGTTCGCGGTAATTTCTTCGCGCGCGATATTCAATCCACGGGTCAGCTCGCGCTTCTGCGATCGTTCACCTGATTTTTCGAGCGCTCGATTTTCTGTAAGTCCGATATTCCGAGCCTGAGTTTCTTCTTTCACCGTCTGTTCTTCTTCAGAGACAAACCGACGTGTTGCCTTTGAATTTAGATCGAGCATTTCGGTGGGGGCCACAGTCTGGCGAACGATCTGGCCATTCTTTTCTTTCAAAGCTTTCTCGAAATCGGAAGGTTCGATCCACTCCATCAAAGCCGACGGACGAGGGCGAGAACCAGGCTGAGCATAGCCACCAATCTGATAAGTCGCGACCGACACGATGACATGGATGAGAACGCTGAGGCTGCAGCCGAGAAAAACGCGTGCGATGAAGAGCGTGCGCTCTTCTCGACCCACGGCTTCAGGTGTTTTCAGATGCAGCTCGTTCTGCTTCCGCACGTTTTCCCTCTAACCCACTGTAAACACAGTGAATTCTCACAATGATACACCTCTCCGCGGCGTTTGTCGAGGTCCAGCCGCGGCTCGAGTGAATGACTCAAGTTAGAACGCTTTTTCACCGAAAAGAAGACATAGGGTAGGGGGGAATTTCATGAATCGTACGTCGAATGTGATCGACATTTCGAAGCGTCGTAAGGCTCGAGATGGCAAAGCCAAGGAACCAAAATCAGAAAAGACCGAGGCTGCCGCAGTCGTCGACATGACCGAGCGTCGTGAGGCCATCCTTTCGAGCGAGCGTCGCCAAGTAAAGCGTACGATCTTATCGGAGTTCATCGCGGCCTTTATTCTGGTTCCTGAAAAGGGATTACAGAAAGTTTCGATCTACGATATTTCGGCTGACGGCATCGGTTTCGATCTCGACCTCTCGAGCGGAAACCTGCAAGAAGGCGAAGAGGTCGCTATGCGTGTTTACCTCAATCAATTTACTTATTTCCCATTCGTTGTTCAGATTTCAAACGTGCGGGTCATTCCAAATGAGGGAGTTGCTCGCCACGGCTGTGGTTTTATGAAAGCGACAGTGAACGAAGATGCGCTTCGACACTTTGTTAGTTTCATCGAAACTGTCAGCGCCTCCTTACGTACTGATCACGGCGACATCATGGTCTCGGGACTCGGCAGTCGCTAACGCGTCCGTCGGAACGACGGCTAACGCGTCCGTCGGAACGACGGCTAACGCAGCGCTACCCAAAAATGCCCGTGTTCTCCTCAGCCGACAAATTGGTTCGACAAGACCTAAGGATTGGTCTGCAATCGAATTTGTGGCCGCCCTTGAGGCCATCAGGAGGACTTAAGCCGTGGCTGTAGATCCAAAAGTTTTGAACGACCGCCCGCCGATCCAGAGTGGTTCTCGCAACCGCAAAATCGTCATCGATACGAACGTGATTCTTTTTGACGCCTTGGCGCTCAAAAAGTTCCGCGACGCCGATATTCATATTCCTATTTCGGTTATCGAAGAAGTCGATCGATTCAAACGCGATCTCGGAGAAAACGGCCGCAACGCTCGTCAATTCAGCCGCTTCATCGACGAAATGCGCGACCTCGGTCCTTTGGCGAAGGGTGTAAAACTCGAGTCGTCGAATTCAACAATCTTCGTCAACGTCGACGTCAACTGGCAGGCGATGCCGCGCGAACTTGATCCCGACAAAGCCGACAACAGAATCTTGGCGACGGCGCTCGCACTTCAGGCGCAATACAAAGACGCCGCGGTCGAGCTCGTTACAAAAGATATCAATCTGCGCATTCGCGCTGACGTCTATGCGGTTTTCGCAAAGGACTATGAGCCCGAGCGAGTTGAAATCGACGAA
>JAYSST010000030.1:0-5344 GCA_043720435.1 Bdellovibrionales bacterium | reverse complement strand
CGCGTGAACGCGATGATGGGTAAAGCACGCGTACTCTACCAGCGTAAAATGTTTGCTGATTCGATCGATGCTTACCGCGAAATTCCTCGAGATACCGATCAATGGCACGATGCCCTTTTCGAATCGACTTGGGCGCTGCTTCAGGATGGCCGTTTCCGTTCGGCGCTTTCAAACTTCCATTCGCTGCACTCGCCATTTTATGACGATTTCTACCAGCCAGAATCGCTTCTTTTACGCTCGATCGTCTATCACTACATCTGTCGCTATGACGAGATGGAAACAACCTTGAATCTATTCGAACGCGTTTACGGACCTGTTCAGAATGATCTAAAGAACGCCTTGTTATCTTCCTCGCCAAGTTCAGCGGTTTCGCTTTATCGCGAAGTTCGAAAAGTTGATGAGACGTTCGATGAAGTTCGAAAAACGAATAAACGTCAGCGGCAATTACAAATCCCATTTCTCGTTGCGCGGAACGTTCTTCGTGAAGGCGATGTACGCCGATCGATGTCCTACATTCGAAATCTCGAAGCCGAACGCGCTCGGATTTTAAAAGCACCGCCCACATGGCGCGAATCGCGAGTGGGTCGGTATGCACGCCGTGTCGTCGAACGTCGAATTGAGGCGACACAAGTCGCTGCAGGTCGGTTGATACGCCGCCACCTCGAACGAATCCAAGCCGATTTAGCAGGCCACTTCGAGCAGAATTCGCTGGTCCGCTTGGATATGTTGTCGGGGAAAAAAGAAGCCGTGAAAAAAGAGATCGCGGGCAAGGGACTTCTGCGCGAGCAGGTCGATGAAAATGCCGATCGAAACTTCTTTATTCAAAACGGATACGATTTTTGGCCATTCAAAGGCGAGTATTGGCTAGATGAAATCGGCAACTATCACTACCTCGGCGTGAAAGCTTGTGAGTAAAAAATGAAGTTTACCGTAATGACACTTTTATTACTTCCAGTTGCCCTCGCATTCGCTGATCCCGCAGTCGACACGCTGCCGTTGGCGCGTCGAGTGAATGCGGCGAACACTAAAAAAGGTGCGAAAAAGCCGGTCGCGCGTGCTCCCAAGCCAGGGGCACCGAAGAAGGGCGCGGGCGCGACACCTTCGCGCAGTTCTATCGGCGGAAGCCTCAAGCGTTCGGCGCTTCCGCAATCGCGAGCACTTCAAGTTCCAGAACCGACGAAAACTCGTTTAATGGGAACTGTGAAGCCGCCTCGTTCGAACTCGTTTTATGATGGTGGTCAAACGAAAGAAGCGGAGTACGAACGCCTCTTGGATCGCGAGATCGCAGCACTTTTCAAACTCTCGCAGCAAAACAAGCAAGGTGCGAATCGCGGAGAAATTTGGCTCCGCCTTGCCGAACGGTACGTTGAAAAAGCGCGGCTGGTCGAATTCCGCGTTCAAAATGAATATGATCAGAGAGTAAAAGATTTTCTCGAGAAGAAAACACGGATCAAACCTAAACTCGATCCTGCAATCACTCGAGAGTACAATCGCAAGGCGATTCAGCTTTACGACTGGTTTGTAAAAGACTTCCCGAACGATTCGAAGATTGATCAGGCGTTATTCTTCCTCGGCTACAATCACTTCGAGCTTGGGAATACAAAGCAAGGCGAAGACTTCTACCGACAGCTCGTCTCTAGATTCCCCGATAGCGTTTACATCACAGAGTCACACTTCGCTCTGGGTGAATTCTATTTCGAGAACGAGAACTGGCGTCAGGCGTTCACGAACTATCAAAAGGTTATTCAAGCGAAACGCGCGCGTCTCGCATCGTTCGCCTATTACAAAGGTGCTTGGTGTTTATACCGCCTCAGTCGAACAGCTGATGCGCTGAAATATCTCGAGCGAGTGATTCGTATGAGTAAGGCGCAAGATGCTTCGAATAGCGTCGCCGGCCGAAAATCGATCAATCGCATCCGGCTTGGCGTTGAAGCGCTCAAAGACTACGTCCCGTTTTACTCTGACGTGGGTGCCATCGATCGCGCTTATGACGACTTCTTGCGCGTTTCTGGAAGCGAGCCAGCGGCCGTTCAGATGCTCGAGAAATTGGCGTACATCACGGCCGATCAGGGCAACCGACCCGTTGCTGCGAAGATTTTCCGTCAGCTGATCGACTACAATGTGACTGGCGAACGGGCGGCAGAATATCAGTACCAGATCGTCTTGGCTTACGCCGCGGCAGACGCGCGTGAATTCCGTCGCCAGCTTGAACTCTGGCTCGAGAACTTCGGACCTACGTCGCTGTGGGCGACAGAAAATGCGAAAAACCGGAAACTTGTCGGCGACGTCGCTCGCTTGCAAGAGACTACTCTTCGAAACCACGTATTGCAGCTTCACCAGACGGCGCAGAACTCGCGAGCCAAATTCTCGCAAGACGCGGCCCACGGCGCATATTCGCTTTATTCCAAGCACTTCCCAGATTCGCCGCACGTGTCGGAAATGCAGTTCTTCCACGCAGAACTCTTGTTTGATATGGCACGTTTCAATGACGCCGCCCGATTATACTCATACGCCGCCGATCGCGATGTGAAGGGTACCTACCGCGAGAAGGCGTTGCTCAACGCTGTTTTAGCGTATGAAAAAGAACTTCCTTCGTCGGCAGAGATCGATGCCAAACGTGGCAAGGCTCTCGACATGATTCCATTCGATCCACCCGTCGAATCGTTTGAAAAGGCAGCTGTAAAGTACATCACCGCATATCCGAAAGCCGAGAAGGTTGGCGATATCGAGCGTCGACTCGGTGTTATCTACTACAGCTATAACCACTTTGAAAAAGCGATACCGATCTTCGAGCGAACCGTTTATGCGAATCCAGGAACAGAGAACGGTGAGATTGCCGGAAACCTGATTCTCGATATCTATAAGTTGAAAGACGACATGATCGGTTTTGCGGATAAGGGCCAAGCATTCCTGCAGAATCCAAAGATCGCCGCTTCGAAGTTCGGCGCGCAGGTACGTAAGCTCATGGAAAAAGCGAGCTACGCGAAAGCCGAGAAGCTGGCCGCGACCGGCGATCATGCGAGGGCAGCAAAAGAGTTCGAAATCTATGCTGGCGTATCAAAAGATCCAGAACTGATTCTTGCGGCTCGGTTTAAGGCAGCTGGCAGTTTTGAAAAAGCGGGCGAGCTCTCGCTGGCTGCTAAGAATTATCAGTTTGTTTTAGCCGCTCAGGGAAAAGATAAACGTCTGCAGGGATTGCAGAACGACGCTCGAAACGCTCTTGCGAAGATTTATCAGCAGACCGGTCAACTTGATTTGGCGGCGAAACAGTTTGCGACCTTCGCTGAAGCGAACACGAAAGATCAAAAAGCGGTCAACGGATTCTATAATGCGGCCGTCATTTGGGACGGACTCGGAAGTCCGAACGAGGCCTCGGCGAATTACGAGCTCTATCGCAAGCACTCGCGAAAGGCCGATCGTATCGATACGCTTTTCGCAGAGGCCGATATGTGGCGCAGACGAGGAAACGCTCGGAAGGCTTTCAACTACTACCGCCAGTATCTTGAGGGCGGTGGAGCCAACCCTGAAAAACGCATCGAGGCGACGTTTCGAATGGCTGACTTCGATCGCAAGAACAACAACAACACCCGCGGACTCAAAGGTTTAGGATCTGTTGTTTACATGGCTAAGAATGCCGGGCCGATCGTAAGAGAAGCGACCGTCAAGTTTTACGCCGAAGCGAAATTCGAATTGTCGCAGGCGCAGCGCGCAGACTTGCAAGCGATTCGGTTCGGTTCGACGGATAAGTCCCAAGGCGTAGCGGCAGGACAAGTTCAAAGCGGGATCAAAAGGTACGTTGAGACGATGAAAGAAATCATTCGACTCGATTACGGCCCGATGATTGTGGCGGCACTGGCCAGCACGGGACAAGTTTACGAGATGGTCGCGCAGAAGTTTGAAAAGATTCAGACTCCAGCAGGACTCGTGGGCGAGGATGCGAAGAAATATCGCGAGTTGATCGCGGTCGAGGCGAATCGGTTCAGAACAGAAGCGAAAACTTCATTCAAGGCCGCTGTTGATCGTTCGCTCGAGTTCGAGACCTACGGTGAATGGACTCGCGCCGCACGGGCGGGGCTCTCGTCATATGATCCTAAACACACCGATGCGGGTGACATCGCCATCGAAACAAATGCCGGTGACTGGATGGGCTTATGAGAAGTCTTTCGGAAAATCTAATTCTAACGATCGCGGCGGTTGCGGTTTTAATGGCGTGTAGTTCGAAACCTAAAACCGAACCTACGGTTGGCGGAGGTTCGCTGCGATCTAGCAGTGGTACCGTACCGACTCCGATGGAAGGTGCAGGCAAAGGTGAGTCGGGCGGAACTGTTGTCGGCGGCGACGGTCGAACAATAGACGCCAAGTATGCGGCGCTCTCGCAGGCCTTGCGCGCCAATAAGCCCGGTCAAGTTCAGGACGAAGCGGCCCGGATCCTTGTCGCAAATCCGGACGACTTCGTAGCGCTCAATGCACTGGCAATGTGGAACTATCGACAGAAAAAAGTAGGAGCAGCGAAGCTCCTTCTCGCTCGAGCGATCGAAAAGGGTGAGCCGAAAGCTTCGATCCTGAACAATTACGGATTAACCTTATTGGCTGAGGGTGATGACCTTGGCGCTGCCGAACAGTTCAAAAAAGCACTTCGACTCGACGATGGTCACGCCGAAGCGAACGCGAATCTCGGTGCGCACTACGCAAAAGGCGGCGATTGGAAAAAAGCGCTGCCTCGCCTGACAACCGCTTGGAATGCGGGTCGCCAAGATTCGACGATCGCAAATAATTATGCGATCAGCCTTCGCGGTGAAGGTGAATTGGAAAAAGCTCGGGAGATTTTTGAAGAGGCAGTCAAGCGTAACAATAAAGATCCGGTGCTGCTGCTGAACTATGCGGCGCTACTGATTGAAGGATTGAACAGGCCCAAAGAAGGGCTGCCGCTTGTGTACCGCGTAAAGTTCCTTGAGACTGAGAGGCAGGATGTCATCAGGCGTGCCACTCAATTAGAACGCAAAGCGACGAGCAGCAACAGCAGTACTTCGACACCCTGATCGGTTAAGGCGGCGAACAGTGTTAAACATCATAGACAGTCGTAAGACATTTTGTCTGTACATCGCGGTGGCGGTAACGCTTCTCATAATGTCGTCCGTATCATTCGCGCAGTCCACACCTGCAAATCCTCCAGCTGGAAATACTTCTGGAAGTGACGCGGGCAAAAAAGGCAGCAAGCGAACCACTATTAACTTTGAAGATCAGTTGATCGAAGGCCGGACGCAAAAACCCGAGCTCTTCGTTCTCTTACAAAATCGAATGAATAACTCACGTCGTCTCTTCAAGCTTCGCGAAAACTTTCTTC
>JAYSST010000029.1:0-5349 GCA_043720435.1 Bdellovibrionales bacterium | reverse complement strand
GCGCGAGATGAAAACTCAAGATGAGAATCAAGAGTTGATGGAAAAGTTTGTGCTGATACAGCGGGAGCTTCGAGAGATCGAAAATGAGCGTCGATCTTTCGAGCGAGAATAGATTTAAGTTTACTGGGTTTTTCTTGGGGTTTTTAGATTTGTTTGTGAGCAGTTAGTAGCGGAGGCCGAATGGCGACAAAGAGTGATTCGAAAACATCAGAACCAAAGACGTTAGACGTTGCTGGGCAAAATACGTTGCTCAAAGACGAGATCGAACGTTTCACGCGCATGTCGCGTGAAAAAGGTTTCATCACGGTCGAAGAACTTAACGATCTTCTTCCTGCTGAAATCATCGACGCTGGTGTTCTAGACACGTTCATGTCGGCACTTGATTCGGCAGGCGTGATCATTACCGAGCCGTCGCAGAAAAAAGAAGGCGACGAAGAGGGCGCTACTTTCCTTGCGGATCCAGACGCAGAGGAAGAAGAAAAAGACGAAGACGAAGAAAAGTCTGAAGACGAAGACATGAAGGGCAATGACCCTGTTCGTCTTTACCTGCGCAAGATGGGAAGCGTTTCGCTTCTCACGCGCGAAGGCGAAGTCGAAATTGCTCGTCGTATCGAGAAGGGTGAACGAGAAATCGTTCGCGCGATCTTGTTATCGCCAATCGGAACTAAAGAGATCATTCAGCTGGGTGAGCGTCTCGACCAGGGCCGTATCAAAGTAAAAGCGATTTTCCGCGGTCTCGAAGACGAAGAGACTCAGTATGACGAACAAGAGTACATCGAGAAGGTGCACTCGCTGATCGACGAAGTTAAAAAGTATCAGAAAAAAGCGGCAAAGGCTTTCTCGGTCCTTCGTGAAGAAGGTCTGAACGCGAAAGTGAAACAAGAAGCTGAAAAAGAAATGTTCAACGTGAATGCCGAAGTTATGGGTCACTTTGAATCGATCAACTTCAATCGAAAAACGATCAACCGCATCGTGATCAAGTTCAAAAACTTGCTGAATCGAATGACGGTTCTTCGCCGTCGAACACGTGAAGGTCTGCAGAAGACGTTCACGAACGATCTCGATCAATTGACGGCGAAATACAAATTGGTTGAGTCGAACGACAAAGAACTTACTAAAATGTCGCGCGACACGGGTCTTTCGTTCCAGAAATATCGTCAGCTCTATACGCAAGCGGTTGACGCCGATAAGCGTATGAAGCGCGTTCACGACGAAACTGAAATGAACTTCACTTGGATTCGCGACACTTACACTGCGATCTGGAAGGGTGAGCGCGAGGCGGATGCGGCGAAAGCCGAACTCGTCGAAGCCAATCTCCGACTCGTTGTTTCGATTGCGAAGAAGTACACAAACCGAGGTCTGCAATTCTTGGCTCTGATTCAAGAGGGCAACATCGGTTTGATGAAAGCCGTTGATAAGTTCGAATACCGTCGTGGTTACAAGTTTTCGACTTACGCGACTTGGTGGATCCGTCAGGCGATCACGCGAGCGATCGCCGATCAGGCCCGCACAATTCGTATTCCTGTGCACATGATCGAGACGATCAACAAGCTGGTTCGTACGTCTCGTTACCTCGTTCAGGAGCTCGGTCGCGAACCGAACCCAGAAGAGATCGCAGAGAAGATGGATATGCCTGTGGATAAAGTCCGCAAGGTCTTGAAGATCGCGAAAGAGCCGATCTCTCTCGAAACTCCAGTGGGAGAAGAGGAAGATTCGCACCTTGGCGATTTCTTGCCTGACACGAAAGTGATCAATCCGGCAGAGGCGATTGTGAACTTGAACTTGGCCGAGCAAACCCGCCGCGTTCTCGCGACACTGACTCCTCGTGAAGAAAAAGTTCTTCGCATGCGTTTCGGTATCGGCGAAGAAAGCGATCATACGCTTGAGGAAGTTGGACAAGATTTCAACGTTACTCGAGAGCGTATTCGTCAGATCGAGGCGAAAGCTTTACGTAAGCTTCGTCATCCATCACGCTCGGGTAAGCTGAAAACTTTCATGGAAGGCAGCAGCAGCTAGGGTACCCGGTTCTATTTGCAGAAGCGTTGCGTCGGCGTGATGCTCTGCCACTATAAATCAAAAAAAGCCTGAATCTTATTCAGGCTTTTTTTTCGTCTACTTTTTTTTCCGCAATCTACGGCTTCTGTGCCAGACATCTCTTCATCTCGGGGGGATATCTAGTGGGAAAAATTAGTCAGACGCTTGTTTGTGCCTTTTTTCTTTTTAGCGTCGTGCTGGTTTGCGAAAAGAGCTTCGCTCTTATTCGAAGCGAGCAGGTGATATCGAGCCAGCGTGAGAGTCATGAGAAGGCGGTGCTCGGCCTGCAGATGTTAGCAGCTGATGGTTCGGTGGCCGGCTACTGCACTTCCGTTTTGATCCGACCAGATGTCATTTTGACGGCAGCACACTGCTTTGATTCGAGCCTTCTTGCTGGAGTAACGACGGCTCGGGTTCAGCCCTCAACAAATTTATCGACGGCTGCTCAAAACCCGGAGGCGCGAATGCTCGTAAAACAGTTCATTCACCCGGAATACGACTCGCGCGCCACGACCGTTGGAGGTGTTCGCCAATCGCAGCACGACCACGATCTTGCGCTCGGTTTCTTAGATCACCCGATGGATCCCGGCATCGTGCCGCAACCACTCGTCGACGCGGACGTGAAGCTCGTTTCCGGACAGCGCGTTCTTGTGTACGGATTTGGAAAGTCGGTCGACTATAATAAACCTGCTGATTCCGAAGTCGCGCTTTGGTTTTTAACGTTGCAGCGAGGAATTTTAACTATGTCGAATGACATGATCAATAATCGCATCACGACAAAACCTTCTTCGCTAAGTGCAATCTGCCAAGGTGACTCCGGCGGGCCGGGATTTTTTCTGCCGGCGAAACCGAATCCAGTTGCGACCGTAGTTACGATCAATAGTGCGTCCAGCGGAACCATGCATGCCGTTCTGAAGCGAAGGCTTTGTAATGGAAGAAGTGTTATGCAGCCTGTGGCGCCATCGCGCGCTTGGATTGATCGCGTCTTAATAGAAAACGGACGTTAACGACCGGTACCGACGTAAACATTGCGGAACGCAGTGCCGCATTGACGCTTGAGGCTGAATAACCTTCAGGTCTTTCTTTCATTTTTACGACTCTCAATGCGCCCCCAGCAAATGCCGAGCTTGTGTGACACACCTTTCTGATCTCGGGGGGGATATCAGGTGGGGGAATCACTATTTTTTGTGCGTGCGTGGACCGTCTCGGGTCTCGCCGCTTTGGTCTTTATTTCATCCGGCGGCTGCGCTCGCCCAAACGAAAATTCGAATCTTGGCGAAAGGGATGACGAACGTGTTTCCATTTTGGAAGCCGAGCAAGTCGTTGCATCAAAACGAACTTCATACGAACGGGCCGTGTTGGGTCTCGAGCTTCTCGGCAAAGACAGCATGCCGCTAAGTTGGTGCACGTCGGTTTTAATTCGCCAAGACGTGGTCTTAACGGCGGGTCATTGCTTCGATCCAAATCTCATTAATGGTTTCGAGTCTGCGCGAATGCAACAGACAACGAATCTAAATACCGCAGTTCCCGGTGACACGCGCGCGCGACTTCTCGTCAAAATAATTATGCACCCGGAATTTGATTCGCACGGGGAGATGTACGAGGGAGTTCGGCACATGCAGCACGATCACGATCTCGCTCTCGGAATTCTAAATCGTCCTGTCGATGCATCGATTGTTCCGCAACGCTTGGTCGCGGCGAACGAACCGATCAAGCCGGGACAAAAGGTCATGATCTATGGTTTCGGCAAATCTGTCGACTACAACCAAATTTCGATTTCACCGGTGGCACGCCACTTTCTGACTTTGCAGAAGGCTTTTTTAATCCTGTCAGACGAAATGCTCTTCGACCGTGTGCTTAGTCAGAAAGATCAGAAAAGTTCGATTTGCCAAGGCGACTCGGGTGGGCCCGGTTTTATTCTGCCGACGAAAAAAAATCCGTACGCAACGGTTGTTTCGATTAACAGCGCGACGAAGGGCAGCGAGCACCCGATGTTCAAGCAGCGTTTATGTAAAGGACAGAGCGTGGTGCAGCCGGTGGCTCCATATCGCGAGTGGATTGATCGCGTTTTGAAGGAGATTGGACGATGAGAAAGTTATTCACGGTTTTATTCTTGGTTTTTGTTTCCGCATTCTCTGGCTTCGTCTCGGCCGAGGAAGACGACGGCCGATCTTACGGTGAAATCGCAAAATGGGTAGGCCCCCAAAATGGTTCCGCGCCCGTGAGTCAGGCGATGAATTACGATTATTGGAGCGTGATTGAAATTAACAAGTACCTGAATGCCGTCGAACAAAAGTCTGAGGCTGGTGCCGAGCGCGTTTTCGATCTCGATGCTCGGTGCAGCGCTTATCACGAGAACTACACCCGAGATGGCGTGATCGACATTCGATACGCGCTGGGGTACTTTGACGATTCGCTCGGTCATAGCATTACCTACGCAAACCAAGACTGGGGAAGTTCGCCAAGCTATGACGAGGGTGTCGCTGTTGGAATTCGAAAAGTGCTGACAGACGCTTGTCCGCATTCGTCCCGACGGATGTGCGGATTTACGGAATTAAGTTCGGCGTCAGAAAGGCTTCACAACGGAACAACCGTCCTGACTCGTCAAATGGATTTGCACGGCAGATCGGTGGAAGTCCGTATGACACTTACCTACGCATCGGCGAGTCCTTTTTACGAGCGCAACAAAACCGTGTTACGCGAAAAACAAGAGCGCTATACACGCGCCTCGGAAGAGAATTTTTTCGGCGGATTGCGTAAAGCAGATTTTGTTATTTACCAAGGTCACTCTCGTGTTGGCGGCGGACCTGACTTCAGTCCTCCGCGCCTGACGAAAGCGGGTAAGCCTGATTACACCGGCTACTACCATAAACGATACCCTGGTCGAACCCGTATGGTTGAAGAGATGCGAAGTGGCGGGAACAAAGACATGACGCTTGGTCTTTTTTCGTGCGACTCGAATTTGCATTTTATTGCTAAGGTGAAAGGCGCGAACAAAAAGCAGCGCATGATTCTCACACTCGGTGGCGAGGGTTTCGTGACATATCCAGAAGCAGTGAACGTTTCGATGGCGTACCTCGAGGGTTTGATGCGTGGATCGTGCGGCACTCAATTAGATGGGTTTGCGCGGCTCGGCGACCGGGAGTTCAGAGCGTATAAGCAGTTCGGCTTAAACTAGCACTTGATCGGATGCGCGCCCTTGAGCGATGCTGGCCGCTCCAGTGGGGGTTTAGCTTAGCTGGTTAAAGCAGCCGGCTCATAACCGGCGGATCGCAGGTTCGAGTCCTGCAGCCCCTACCATTTGTCAAGCTGTTC
>JAYSST010000028.1:0-5360 GCA_043720435.1 Bdellovibrionales bacterium | reverse complement strand
AACTCCCACACCCTTGCGGATACTGGATTTTGAGTCCAGCGCGTCTACCGATTCCACCACCAAGGCACTTAAAGACGATATTCAGGCGATATCTAGAGCGGCGAACTTAGAGCCTCTTTGCGCTCCGCTCAAGAATTTCTTTCAAGACTGCACGGAAGTGCGACAGCCGGGTTTCGGTTTGGACAAACGCCAGCGCCAATCTACGCCTTCAGGAGTGAATTAAAGCCATGCCGGAGTCATAACGCACCATGGCACATGCCTTGCCTTTAAAGGTCGCCGTGACCGAATCCCATGAGGAGTAAGTGTATGAAGAACCTATTACGCGCTTTTGTACTGTTATTGCTGGCGGCGTCGATGACTGCAGGTGTTGTAGCGCACGCTCAAGCACCGACATCAAAGCGCATTGTTAAAATAGACGATCAGACGGGGGAACTCGTTGATGTAACGGAGGCTCAAGAGGCATCTAAAGCCGCTTCAGCTCCGGGCATTGTCATTTTGAACAATCAAAAGTCGACTCAAGGTGTAAGCCAGGGTTCGAGCCAAAGACAAAACGCGATTCAAGATCAGCAAACCAGCGTCATCGAAGATTCTCCGCTTAACATGTCAGCGGCCGAGCGCCGTCGTCGTGATCGTCAGGGGCTTGAGCTTCAGACCGAGCAGAAGATCGTAGAAAAACTTGAAGACGCACGTATGGAAGATGAGCGCTCACGCAGCGAACGCCTTTTCAACAAGGGTTTCTCGAGCCGTGATCAACATCAAGAGGTTCAAGTTATTCAAACACATGCACCCGCACCAGCACCAGCACCGGCTGTTGTTGTCATCGAACAAAAACCTGAGGTTCGCACGACCGTCGTTGAAGTGATGCCAAAGCATCAAGATCCGCGTTCTTCGTTCTATATGTCTGGTCTCGTTGGTGTTGGCGAATATAACGACGCCATCAACGTTCAAGGCGGAATGGCGCTTGGTTTCGGAATTGGAATGGTCACGAAAGAGAATATGGTCGTTGAAGGTACTTTCCAGTACTCGAACTATGACGTAGCTAAATCTGCGTATACTTCGTACCAGGCTGGAAACTATTCGAACTCGATCCCGTTTACGAAAGTGTCGCAGTACAACTTTCAGGCGGTTGGAAAGTATCAGCCGTTCACCGGCACGTTCCGTCCGCACGTTGGTGCGATCGCGGGTTACACGTATCGAAGCTACGAAGGTCAGAACTATTACGGTCAACCTCAGAATCAGTACCAAGGGTACGGATCGAGCGCATCATCGCACGCGTTCGACATCGGTGCTCTGGTCGGTGTTGACGTTCAGCTGACAAATTCGTTCTCGATCGGTGGCGACTTCCGTTACCTTATGAACATCGCTTATCGCGGTAACAACGATTATTCGACGGCGTACAATGTATTACCTGCTCCGTATAAGCGTTTAGAAGAGTTCAGCTACTACATCTGGTCTGTAAACAGCAAATTTACATTTTAGTCGCGTATCAAGCGGCGAAACTGCCAGATCTAAGTTGAAATTGAAACGGCATAGAACATAATCGTTCTATGCCGTTTTTCTTCTTGGTTGGTTTTATTATCGCAGCAAACGTCCTCGGATCAGGTGTCGTATTGGCGGCAGTCCCCGCGAAGTCAACGAAGGCTGCGGCTGCGAAGATTAATCAACCGACAAAGTCAGCCGCCGCCGAACTGAAATCCACGCCGAGCGACGTGCCTGACGCAGCGATAAAACCGACACCGGTCCCTCCGTCCAAAGAAGGAAAGTCTATCTCTGTGACTCGCGTCGTAGGCGAAGCGGGACCACGAATCGTCACTTCGCGCGAAGTGCGAATGAACGAAGCGATCGGACAAGTATTAACTCCACCATTGGCAGCAAGTGTTGGCGCAGATACCAAGCCAGTCGAATTAAAAAAGCGAATACTCGACATGGAGGATCCTGCATTTCCCGCGCAAGTTTTGAAAGTGTTAGACGAGTGGACCGTATTTTTAGAAGCGACGGTGATCGGGTCTAAGCTCGCCGACAAAAGCGAAGTCGCACGGCTGACGAAACTCGTAACAGATTATTGGAAGGGCTTTTCGGATTGGGACCGGCTTGAAGTTTCACCGAGCGAAATCAAAGAAATAATCGAGCGCAAGCTTGCGGCACAAAGCCTTGAGCATCTCAAGGGCGACTCCTCGCTTGTGAACGTCAGCGATACAGAAGCCTTGCAATACTTCAAAAAAAACCGGCTTCGCTTCGGAAATCTTCCATTCGAAAACTTCAAAGACGGAATCAAAGCCGCGTTGATTCGAAGTCAGACCGAACGGCGTCTGACCGAGTGGCGAGCGGTGCTTCGCAAGAAATACCGCGTTCGCAACTTCGTTGGCGCCTGAGATGAACAACGAATTCGTTTACACGTCGGCTCCGGCCGGTTCGCCTGAGGATTCTATTTTTATTAAAGAAATCGTCGCTCGCGCGTTCGCTAGCGGAGAGCTGTGGGCACTCTCGTGGACCTCGAAGGCCGTCGAATCAGAACTTAAAATGGCGGAAAGCTGGATTGCGACCGACAATTTCGGCCGGCGCCTTGGTTTCGTATTAGTCCGGCGCCCGGGCATCGCATGGGAAATTACTTTGGTTGCGGTCGAGAGCGAATTCCGTGGCTCGGACGTGTTTCAGGCACTCGTTGCATCGATCCGGCAGCGGGCCGAGGAGGATGTTGCCGACGGCACTGCGTCATCGTGCGCGATCGATCTCGAAGTCCGAGCAGACAATAGATCGGCGATTCGTGCTTACGAAAAGAACGGTTTCGCCAAAGTCGGCTTGAGGAAGGCCTATTACGCAGACGGTGTCGACGCGGTTTTATACAGGCTTGAATCTTGACTCGAGGGCTAAGCAGGACATTTGCCTTTCAATCCGGGGTTTGATAGACAAGAGTTCGTTCGAAACGACCCGCCCAGGCGGCGAAGTTTTAGTTGGTGGCTGTAAAGTCACCTTGGTGAGTGGCCCGTCGGGCCATTTTTTTTTGGTTGAGCCGAAGGCGAACGTTTGGTTGAGCCGCAGGCGAACGGCATATTTGAGCCGCAGGCGAATGCCTTTGGAGCAGTACTTAAGCGATGCAGGACCCGACAGACGAGCAAGAGCAGACAGACGAAACGATCCCTCACAACGCCGATGGCGATGTGAATCCGCACGCCGACAGCGCGGGCGAAGTTAAATCGGACGAGTCCGCCGAGGGCGGATGGAGAACCAAAGTCATGAAGATGGCGACTGAAGTCGCCGCTCGTGAAGGTTGCGAAATTTACGATTTCGATTTCATCGGTGCCGGTGCAAATCGTGCCCTTCGGGTCTTTATCGACAAGATTGGACCCGGCGGAGTTTTGATTGAGGACTGCAGCAATGTCTCTAAGGGTCTCAATTTATTGCTCGACGTCGACGATGTGATACCGGGTGGAGCTTACAATCTTGAAGTTTCAAGTCCTGGGCTCGAGCGACCGCTTCGCACGCCAGCGCACTATGAAAAAGCAGCGGGCACGCGTGCGTTTGTTCGAGCTTTCGCTCCATTCGCCGAGCTCGACTCGTCACTTGATGAAGCGACTCGATTGAAACTCGGTCGAGCGAAACAGCTCGAAGGCAAAATCGTCAGTGTCGACCTAGGTGAAGCGAAAGCTGATCCGTGTCTAATTTTCGATGCCGAGAACGGTGGAAACGTAATACGTATCCGCGTTCCGTTAGCGAAAGTAACAAAAGCGAATACTGTTTTTATTTTTGAATCTAATGAGAAGCCAACTGGCGGAAAAAAGAAAAAGTAGCAGCGTTCGTAACGCTGTGTTTTGGAGGACCTGATGGCAGGTGATAATTTCTCTGACTTGAGCCGAATGATCGACGCAGTTTCGAAAGAAAAAAGCATCGATAAACAACTCGTGATCGACGCAGTCATTCAAGGAATGATTGTAGCCGCTCGCAAAAAGTACGGCACGTACCGCGAGATCGAGGCTCAATACAATGAGGACACCGGCGAAGTTGAACTCTTCGAGTTCAAAGAAGTCGTCTTGGCCGAAGATTTTATCGATGAAGAAATCGAAATCAAACTTGATGAAGCACGCGAACTTCAACCCGACGTTCAGCTGAACGATTCGGTCGGTATCAAACTCGACGCGACGGAACTTGGTCGAATCGCAGCTCAGACGGCGAAGCAGATCATCACTCAAAAAGTTCGCGATGCAGAACGCGAAATTATTTATAACGAATTCGAATCTCGAAAAGGCGAAGTTGCCTCAGGCATCGCACGTCGAGTCGAGCGCGGAATGATCGTTGTCGATCTTGGAAAAACAGAAGCGTTTATTCCACTGCGCGAACAAATCCCGGGCGAAGTTTACAAGCCAGGTGATCGCGTTCAGGGTTATTTGCTCGACGTACGACAAACGACTCGTGGTCCACAGATCATCATGTCGCGCGCGTGCGAGCAGTATTTAGTAAAACTCTTCGAACAAGAAGTTCCCGAAATCTATGACGGCATCGTACAGATCGTCGCGGCAGCGCGCGAGCCAGGTGCTCGAGCTAAAATTGCAGTCGTTTCGCGAGATCCATCGGTTGATCCGGTTGGCGCCTGCGTAGGAATGAAGGGTAGCCGCGTTCAACAGGTTGTTCAGGAACTTCGTGGCGAAAAAATCGACATCATCAACTGGGACGAGGATATCACTCGATTTGCGTGTAACGCCCTAGCTCCCGCTGAAATTTCACGGGTGTTCGTTGATGAAGCGAACAAAGAGATGGAAGTCGTTGTTCCCGATACGCAGTTGTCGCTTGCGATCGGTCGCAAGGGTCAAAACGTGCGACTCGCTTCGAAAATCACAACTTGGAAACTCGACATTTTGAGCGAATCGTCAGCATCGCAAAAAACTGCGGAGGCGATCTTCAATCTTTTGTTGATCCCTAGCATGAGCGAGACGATGGCTCAGAACGTATTCCAGTCTGGTTTTGGCAGCTTCCAATCCCTCGCTTCGGCAAAGGTCGCGGACGTCATGGCGATCCCAGGTTACGACACAGAAGAGCAGGCGACGAAGTTGATCGCGGACAGCAAAGCACTAATCGAGAAATACAAAAAAGAAGGCGTCGCGGTTCCAGCGGCACCTGTGAAAGTGGCGACTGTTACTCCGGTTGGTAACGTGAAGGCTCAAGCCGATGAACGTCTGCGTGCAGAACTCGCAGCGCTCAACAAGCAAGAGACGGGCGAAACCGCACCGACAACAGAAACGACAGCTGGGGCGAATGATGCGACTCCTGTGTCGGGATCGACGACGGCTGAGTAAGAGTGGCACAACTGGAAGGACGAACTGTGAAGGTTTTCGAATTCGCCAAAGAGATAGGCATGGAGACGCTCC
>JAYSST010000027.1:0-5363 GCA_043720435.1 Bdellovibrionales bacterium | reverse complement strand
TCTCGTACGCCGAGAAACTTCGCGCCGTAAAGGCCGAGGACGTCCGAAAACTGATTCGCGATATTTTGTCGCGCGCGCCAGTGCTCGTGGCGGCGGGACCCGCGGTCCCTTGGAAATAACAAATGACCGGAAAGCTTCGCGCGAAGGCATCTAAGAATGTGTCGGAAGGCAGTAGCGCGTTCATCTTGGGCGCGTTCGATGACTGCATTGATCGCTACATGAACGCACGACGCGAGCTTGTGCCGAGTTTTGTCGACCGACATTTTTCCCTTCAAGAAACCCTCCGGCTTCAAAAAAAATCGATGCTCGTCGACATGCTGTCGCACCCCATTAACGCACTTTGGTCGATTCCCTATCTGTCGCTGAAAAAAATCGCCGAAGTGTTCGAGAAGACCGAATGGGAAAAGCAGACGCATCCGCTAGGTAAAGTGCCCGCCGGATTCAAAACGCGTTACCAAATCGAAGTCGAAACGATGGTACTCGCGGAAGTGTTGGAAATTGATAAATTCGTAAATGACTTAAAGGCTTATCCGGGGTTGATCGAGAGTTTAGCAGCGAAAAACATATCGCTCGAAAGTTTACACATTGATGAAACTTTTAAGAAACACGTCGCAAAATACACGACTCATCAGGCGGTGATTTCGGATGTCATTAGTACATTGGCAACTTTTGGCGTTGGTTGGTTCTTTTTCGGCGATCGAAGCATTGGACTCTTTGGCATGGGCGATCGAATCGCACGAAGTTTCGCTCGCGATCGCGCGGCTTCTGATTTTTTCTTAGGTAAAGAAGTAGGCTCGGGTTTTTATAATCTCTTTCCGCCTCAACCAACGGGACTTCAGCTGGTGATCGCGACAGCCGCGGTTGGGTTTTTGCTTACATCAATTTGCGTCGTCGCGAGTGTCGTCAGCGACCCGCTACGCAAAACACTAGGTCTGCACAGGAAAAAGCTCGGAAACCTTATCGAAGACCTTGAAGACGCGTTGATCATTCAGGTGCGCAAGGCCGTCCGAAAATCTTAAATTGAGACAACCGGCTTCCGCGAGGTCTGGTTTTCGCTCAATCGAGCGCTCTAAAACCGCCCTAGGTCGGGTCCGCTCACCCTTTTTTTGCAACTAACCGTAGAATATAAGAAGCGCCATGGGGAACAAACAGAACAAGTCTGATCCAGATTCAGTTCTTATTACGACGGATGATTTCTTCGTCGAAGCGGTTGAATCCGCGTTCGTCGAACGACGTTTTTCGACTTTTCCGTCCGCACGTTCGTATCTAGTGAAACTACTCGAATATTATGTGCCAGCAGGAAATCTTTTCGACGAGGTCGATGATCAAGGCCGTCGAACTCGTTCAACATTGGCTGAAACTTTTTTGAAGGCGATGAATTCAGAACCGCATCTGCGCGCTGACATGCTAAAAAAGATGGCCGACCGTGCTCTCTACATCACTGGATTTTTCAGCGATTCATTGCAACGCAAAGTGGTCGACGTCGATTACTACGCTGAAATGGGCGTCAGCGCCTACGGCGTGCTCGCCGACAATAGTCGCGAAGATATGACTGCAAAAATTTATCGCGAGTATGCAGCTAAATTTATCGCATTCTCCGAGATTCTAACGACAATTTCCGCGCAGGCACGAATTCAAGACGAGGCAAATATCATGCGCCTTTACGAGACCTACGCGAAGACCGGTTCGGACTTTGCGCGTGAACGCCTTCTTGAACGCGGCCTTATTGCCGTGCCTTTGTCTGACCTAAAAAAACCTACAAAACAGTAGTCCCGTCTCGCGCTCAGGTCTATGCTGAGTGTCATGTTTGACATCGGTATCGGAGAGATGATGATGCTTGCGGCGATCGCGCTCATTGCGATTGGCCCCAAGCAGTTGCCAGAAGTTGCACGCGCTGTCGGCAAACTGCTCGGCGAAATCAAAAAGACCGTTGGTGAAGTCACATCGACTGTAGCGAGCGTTCGAGACGAAACGGATCGCGCGATTCGCAAAGTGACGGATGATTTGAATAGCGAGGCCAAAAACATTGGTCGTTCGATTGAAAATCGACCGGCGCCAGCTCGGGACCCCGCTATTCATGATCCGGTTCCGATCGTCGTACTTCCTCCACATCCCGGCAAATGGACTCCCCCTGTGGAAGAGCCTTACGATTCCTTGGCTGGTTTGCCCGTCGCTGAACCGAAGAAGCCAACTGGTGGGGATGACGCTTGAAGGAAACACGCGGCCCCGATGATGGCTTCTCGCTTGTCGATCATTTAACCGAGCTTCGCGATCGTCTGATCAAATCGGCGTATGCCATCACTATAACGACAATCGTTTGCTTCTGGTTTCACGAAGAGTTGTTCAATATCATTCGGCAGCCGGTCGCGAAGTACCTGACCGATGGTGGTCTCAACTTTACCAATCCGATGGATAAGTTCGTGGCGCACATGAAACTTTCGGCTGTCGCGGGCGTGATCACGGCGTGTCCCGCCTGGGTTTACCAGGTGTGGAAATTCGTATCGCCCGGACTTTACGCCCACGAAAAAAAATACTCGATCGCCTTTATCTCGGCGGGGATCGCACTTTTCCTCGGGGGCGTGAGCTTTGCTTATTTTCTGGTCCTCCCGATGGCGTTCAACTTTCTTTTTAATTTCGGCGGTACCGTCGATAAGCCGTTGATTATGATCACCGAGTATATGTCTTTCTTTTCAGGCATGGTGTTGGTGTTCGGAGCTGCATTTGAGTTGCCGCTGGTCCTCGTTATTTTGGGAGTTCTCGGAATCGTGTCCAGCAAGACTCTACGGGAAAAGCGGCGGTATGCGATTGTCGCGCTTGCGACCATTTCGGCGGTGATTACTCCGCCTGATGTGCTCAGCATGCTCATGCTGCTGATCCCGCTTGCGATTTTTTACGAAATTTCGATCCTCGTGGTGCGCCTCGTCGAGCGCAAGCGCCAGATCCCAAGCACGGTTCCCGAAACTCTCCCATAATAATGCAGCGCAAAGGCCTTTGGGCCTTGTCTACGCGTTTTAAACTCAACTAGGATCGAGATGAGTCGGCAGCCTGCTAGGTTTGTGTCGAGCAAAGTTCACGTATTCCAATTACTGGAATTTTAAGGAGTCGTCACCATGGCGGATGTTCTCGTAGTTACGAGCAAAGTTAAAAAGTTGATCAAAGAAAAAGGCGACTGCAATACTTCGAGCGAAACGGTCGACGTTTTATCGAAGGCAATCGAGCGTCTTTGCCAAAAGGGCATCGAGAGCGCGAAAGCTGACGGACGTAAGACGGTCATGGCTCGCGATATTGTCATCGACCACCTGTAGTCTCTCGCGGACTACAATTTAAATTCTGAATGCGACCCTCACGCCTCTGGCGTGCGGCAGTCGCATTTTTTTTGAGCGTAAAACATCAAGGGGAAATCAGCATGCTGGATTCAATGAGTCACTTCGTTCAAAAGGCCTTTATTTTCGCAGCTATTGCTGTCATCGCCCTGATCGTGGCGACGAGTGAGGCCCATGCTCAGATTACTGCCGGTGCCGTGATTCCGCTCGATCTCGGGAAAGCGACTGATTCAACCGCGATATCTAAAATGGTAAACACCTGCATGACTGCAGAGAGCCTTGTTTCGTTTGTGGCAAAGGAACCAAATTCGACGCTAGTCCTTCGTGGAACTGCCACCAGCACTAAAGACGAAGATGGCGACGCAGCCGCGTGGACGCGAACAGCCTCATGGTATCCGCAAGGTTCGGCGAAAATGACATTCGACGAATGGTCCACACCTACGAATTCGATCAAGCGTTCGATCGACATCGGATTTAAAACCGAAATCGATTATTACGATCCGACGAGACAAACTGTGTTTGCGAACGTTTCGACAAATGCAGGAGGAAAATCAGTGGCGGTTCGATTAAAGCTCGAGCTGATACTTCCCCACTTTGAAATTGTCATCGCTGGTGGGCAGACCTGCTCGGTCAACAACTGGGGGACTGATACCTGCGACAATATTCCAGAAGCGCTGAAAGAAGCGAACCTCGTTATTCCGGCTGACTTCGTAAGCGCGAGCTATTGGGTTAACGATTCAACCGAGCACAAAACTCAAAAACTCTTCGACACCTTTAAATACGCCGAGTGCCTTCAAAACGCTTGGTCCGCGCTGTAGTCGCGTCTTACTTAGCCAGATGAGCTTGGAATGTCGCCCAATCGATAACGGCGACGCCAAGTTCGGTGGCTTTCTGAATTTTGGACCCGGCTTCTTCGCCAGCTAGAAGAAAATCTGTTTTCTTGCTGACGCCACTCAATACGACGCCGCCATTCGCTTCGATGATGTCTTTCACTTCATCGCGTCCCATCGGCAAGGTCCCTGTGATGACATATTTTTTTCCGCCGAGAGATCCGCCGGTCGCCTTTTTTTTCGCCACTTCGATAACGACACCCAATTTCCGCAATTGAGCGAATTCGTCGCGAACGTAGCCACGTTCTAGTGCGTGGGAGATAGAGACTGCCATCGTTTCGCCGACGTCGGGCACAGCGACGAGGGATTCTTCCGTGGTTGCCAGAAATGCTTCGGCGTTCCCAAAATAGCTCGCCAAAGATTTGGCCGTCGTCTCGCCGACGTGACGAATGCCAAGTGCGAAGATAACTCGAGCCAACGTCGTCTGCTTTGAAGCCTCGATACTGTCGATTAGATTTTGCGCGGACTTTTCACCTTGGCGTTCGAGACTTAAAATTTTCTCAACGGTTAGTTTGTACAAATCCGAAGGTCGCTTCACAAAATCCGCGTCAACGAACGCGTCGATCTGCTTGTCACCGAGCCCTTCGATGTTCATCGCGCGTCTTGCGACGAAGTGCTTCAACGAACCCTTGAGCATCGCCGGGCAGGCCGCATTTACACAGCGAAGTACAGCCTCGTCTTCGGGCTTCTCGGCGGGCTCTCCGCACACAGGACACTCGTGCGGAATCGTGAACGGTTTCGAATTTTTCGGCCGTTTCGATTCGACGACCTTTACGATCTCGGGAATAACGTCGCCCGCTCGTTGAATGATGACAGTATCGCCGATTCGGACATCCTTGCGATCGATCTCGGCCTGATTATGCAAAGTTGCGTTCGTGATAGTAACGCCACCAACTTTGACCGGCTTCATGATCGCGACAGGAGTCAGTGCGCCGGTGCGGCCAACCTGAATTTCGATTCGCTCCAAAAGCGTCTCGGCTTGTTCGGGAGGGAACTTCGCCGCTGTCGCCCAACGCGGACTTCGCGCAACAAAACCGAGGTCGTCTTGAAGTCGGTACTCGTTCACTTTAATCACAACGCCATCAATATCAAAAGGCAGCAGCGACCGGATTCGCTGAATGAAAGCGTAATATTCTTTGGCTTCGTTCGC
>JAYSST010000026.1:0-5368 GCA_043720435.1 Bdellovibrionales bacterium | reverse complement strand
CGAAATGATTACATGAAAAGGCGTTCGGCTACCGCTTGGTTCGCGGCCCTCGTACGCTTGAAAGAAATAAAGTTTTCGGGGAGAAACTCGAATGAAATACGCATTTCTTTTGCTTGTGTCGCTGATCTTAGGAACGTCCTCGGCGCATGCGCTGTCGACCGTTAAACTTGGCAAGACAGACCCACTTCAAGTCGTCGTATCAGAAGTGGCGGTCGAGTTACGTGACGGAAATATTTCGACGGGGACGACGATGGCACACGCGATCCAAATCACCTCGAAGCTTCCGGTGAAATCTCTCGACTGGAAAAAGCTCGCTGTCGCACTTTTTGCTGAAGATTATGAATTTCAGGCGGAGACGCCGCTTCCAACTTCGGCGCCGCTGCGAATCTCGTCATATCCGATGAGTGCAAAAAACATCGCGGCCGCCGCCAAAGCCGTGGCCGAAAGCAATGACTACAACATGAAGAACGACGAGCTCCTGGCGAGCATGAGTAACTACGTTTTGAAAATGCTTGCGCCTCTCGGCGACGTGAAAGACATCCACTTCTTGGCTGTCAAAACCCGAGTGATGAGTGACGTGACCGAGAGCATGCGAAACGTCCGCACTCATCTCTTCGTAAACGTGAAGGACGGCAAAACACTGGCGATCTTCACGATCCAAGGAACAATGTAAGCTAGCGGACGGTGCCTTTGTAGATGTAGGCGACGCCGAATGTGACGGGCACGTACTCGATCGACGAAAAACGGCCCGTTGATCGCATCAGCGCCACGAATTCTTCGCGGCAAGGAAATTGTGACGAGGAATTTTGTAAGTACTCGTACGCAGATTTCTGACCGGTGATCCAACCGCCAAGCGTCGGCAAAACTTTTTCCGAATACAATTTGTAGGCTTGAGCAATTCCGGCCGCCTTCGGCTGACCGAACTCGAGAATCATGACGTGTCCGCCAGGTTTTACAACCCGCGCAAGTTCTGAAATTCCCTTTTTCGCATCGGCGACGTTGCGGATACCGAACGAGATGCTGGAAATATCGAAAGTGGTGTCGGCGAATGGTAGCGACATCACGTCAGCCTGTGAAAACTCGATCTCGAGTCCCCGGTCGTGCGCCTTCATAGGCGCAGGAATCATCATCTCTGCGCAAAAATCGGTTCCGATTACTTGTCCGACGGGGCCAACCATGGATTTGAAAGCGATAGCGAGATCACCTGTGCCCGTGGCGCAGTCGAGAATCTTGTGGCCCGGTTTTGCACCAGACCAGTCGACAAGTTTTGTGCGCCAGAGGTGATGAACTCCACCCGACAAAACGTTGTTCGCCAAATCGTAGCGTCCAGCGATTTGAGAAAACATCGATCGCACTTTTTCAGACTCGGGTCGGCCAGCTGTAGGGCCGTGGCCCGAAGTATCACTCGTGTTCAAAGTAAAGCTCCTGCCTGCGCAGTGACCACGGACTGCGGTCGGTAAAGCGAGCGTCCGACGGCGGTCGCCACGGCATCGACGCCGGTGACGAGCTTTTCGAACGCGTCGTAATCAAGTGCCTGGAATGCATCTGACAACGCTTGATCCGGACGAGGATGAACTTCGCAAATGATTCCGTCGGCTCCGGCCGCAATCCCTGCAAGCGCCATAGGCGTGACGAGTTCGCGGCGACCGGTTCCGTGGGAAGGATCAACGATCACGGCGAAATCAGTATGAGCTTTGATCCACGCAACCGCATTGAGATCGAGAGTATTTCGAGTCGCAGTCTCGAAGGTTCGAATACCGCGTTCACAGAGTATGACTTTGTCATTGCCACCGCGAACAACGTACTCGGCCGCATGAATCCATTCTTCGATTGTTGCAGCAAACGCGCGTTTTAAAATAACCGGCTTATCAACTCGGCCTAGTTCTTTGAGGAGTTCGTAGTTGTACATGTTGCGAGATCCGACTTGAAACAGATCGACGCTTTCATTCATCATGTCGAGCTGCCGCGGGTCGGTGATTTCTGAGACAAGCGGCATGCCTGCCTCGTTTTTTACCCGGGACAAAAACTCAAACGCAGGAAGTCCAATGCCCTGAAAACTTTCGGGACTCGTGCGCATTTTGAAGACGCCACCGCGTAAAAGAGAGGCACCGCGAGCTGAGACAGCATGTGCAGTTTCGCGCAAATGCGATTCGCTTTCGATCGAGCACGGCCCAGCAATTACGACAACCTCACGGCCGCCAATAATCACCTGTTCAGAGGACCCAAACCGAACAGTCACGGGTTTGGTTTTTTGATTTGCCATGTTGCCCCCGATCCCGATCTTGACTCGACTTGAACTGTCATCGCTTCACGTCTCGCCGCTTTTTAATTTACCATCGCAATTTAACAGTGCTACGCACAGTGTATCCGAGAGGGCAGGATAATCCCATGATCCCTCGGGCCTCACAAGAGGGAAACTTCACAATTCCGTGAAACCGGGTCGGGAGACGAGTGAACGAACAACGGGGAACACCACAAGCGTGGCTGGAGACCGGTTGGATCCTTGAGATTCCGCGAGGTTTTTTGATCGGCGGTGGGACCCTTCGGCCGCTTACTTTCGAAGAGCTCGAACGCGCCTCGTGTGCCGTATGGGCTCCTGCCTTCTTCCCAGATTCTTTTCAGAGCATTGACCGTCCTGCAGTTCCGATGGAATCGGTGTGGTCAGAAAACATTACTCGTGACGAACTTCTGGGCTGGTTGTCAGGGGCGGGGACCACATCGAGTCTGGGTCGACCGATTGTCGGTGACAGCGCTATGACTAAAATTTCATGGCGGCCACCGGATAAGGCAGGTTTTTTAAAAGCTTTTGCCCGAATTCAGCGCGCGTTTCGTGAAGAAGGCGTGAAGAAGGCTGTTCCAGCGGTTTTTGCATCGGGAGTTGGAGCGACCGACGATCGCATTGAGTGGATCTTAAACCGCGTGCGCGCGGGCGTCACGGCAACGTCGAAAAGTGATCTTCGTCTCTACGGCATGTGGTCTGAAAAGGGTGGTTTCATCGGAGCTACACCCGAAGCACTTTTCACTCGCGAAATCGACAACGTGACTTCAATGGCGGTCGCCGGAACTCGTGCGATCAGTTCTTTGGGTTACCGCCGAAAAGATCCTGAGGCGATTGCGCAAATGACCCAGGATTTTTTGAACGATCCGAAAGAACGTAACGAACATGACATCGTCGCGCACGACATTGGAACCGTCTTAGAATCGGCCGGTGCCACTGTTGTAAAGTCGGCAACGGCCGTTGAAAGATTTGGTTCGTTGTTTCACTTGGTGACTCATGTCGCGGCTAACTTCTCGAAACAGATGAAAATCAAAGAGCTCGTGACAGCGCTGCACCCGACTCCGGCGCTTGGCGTTTCACCTCGCGATCCAGATTTAAAACTTCTGCGCGAAGTTCACGAGCTTTGCAGCGACGGCATCGCTCGCGAAGGCTTCGGTGCTCCGTTCGTTGTTAAAAACGAAGAACGCGTTGAAGCCGTGGTAGCGATTCGTCAGTTGCGTTGGACATTTTCAGAAGGCGATCGCATTCGCGTCGTTGTCGGTTCGGGTGCGGGTGTTGTTCCCGAGAGCGATCCCGAACGAGAATGGAACGAACTCGAAGCAAAGCGACGAACCGTTATGCGCCTCTTCCGACTTACGACGGAAAAGCCAGAGCCTGTCTTCTGGTCGCTCTCAATTCTAGAAAAACTCATTTCGTTTGGTGTTCGCCATTTTATCGTCTGCGCAGGCGCACGAAACGCTCCATTGGTCGTCGCCGCCGAGGCACTTCGCCAAGCGGCCCTGGCCAGCGATTTTGGCGACAAACTTTCAGTCGAGTCTTTTTTTGAAGAAAGGTCGGCGGCATTCTACGGGCTGGGTCTCGCGCGCGCGACAGGGGCGCCTGTTGCCATACTGACGACATCCGGAACGGCAGCGACAGAACTGCAGGCCGCGATTGCCGAAGCCGATTTTTCGGGCGTCCCGTTGATCGCGGTCACTGCGGATCGTCCTCGGCGATTGAGAAAAAGCGGGGCACCGCAATCGATTCCTCAAAACGGAATCTTCGATCGATTCACCGAATGTTCGTGGGATCTTGAAGAAGGTGATTTGCTAGAAGGAATGAGCGAACTTTCGCGACTTCAGCCTTTGCATATTAACGTCTGTCTCGAGGAACCACTGTTGATCGATGCAGAACGCGACGGCGCGCTGTTAAGTCGCAAAGCGTACGAAGCGTTGACGCGGGTCCGGGTGCCGATGGCTCCGCCCCATCTGCCTCCGACAGATCATTCGATGTCTTTCGCGGCGCTCAGCGCGCTCGTGACAAAACGTTCGGGGCTAATAGCTATCGTCGGTGGACTTGGCGCAACCGAGCGCGAAGCGGTCGCGATGTTTCTTCAGAAAAACGGCATTCCGTGTTTGCTCGAAGGGCCGTCGGGACTTCGCGGAGATCAGCGCTTAAGAGAACTTGAACTTTGCGGAGGAGAACGTCAGCTTCAGAGCGTGTGCACCTCGGGCGAACTCCCGGCGTTGCTTCGCCTGGGGAGCGTTCCCACGACTCGTGTGTGGCGCGATCTTGATGATTCGAATGTGACAACTCAGACGCTGTCGATTTCGTCTTTGCGTTTTTCGGGATTGGGTCGTGGTCAATTCGTATACCTGCCGGGCGCCGGTGAATTTGCAAAGTTTCTGCATGAGGCGACTCCGAAAACATCGACCCCAAGCACTGTACTCGAAAGAAAGTGGCTCGAAGAAGATCGGCGCGCCTGCGCCCAGCTCGACTCGGTGTTGATAAAGTTGCCGAATTCTGAACCAGCTTTCGTCCATGAAATTTCTAAACTTGCTGCGAGCGGCGGCGATGTTTATGTCGGCAACAGTCTTCCGGTGCGCTGGTGGGACCTCGTCGCTTCGCGCGACAGGGTTATCGCTGTCGATGCAAATCGTGGTGTGAACGGGATCGACGGGCAACTGTCGACCGCTCTCGGAATTGCGGCAGGGCGTGGGCGAGATTTATGGGTCGTTCTCGGTGATCTCACGACGCTCTATGATTTAACGGCACCGTGGGCATTAAAAACGGAAGCCCTTAAAAACTTTGCGGACAGCGGTAGGAAGCTTCGGATTATCGTCTTGAATAATTCGGGTGGGCGCATCTTCACGCGAGTTCTGGCGAAAGCTCCAGGCGGAGCCGCACCATTTGAAAACAACCACGATTTGCATTTCGAAAAGTGGGCCGCGATGTGGAATCTCGGCTATGCGCGTGTCACTTCGCGCACCGAGCTTGGGGCTGCGGTTAAGCTTGCAGACGCATTCACAGTGATCGAAGTCGTTCCCGATGCGAATCAAACTGCCGTATTCTGGACGGAGATTGCGACGTGATCGTTGTCGCACTCCATGG
>JAYSST010000025.1:0-2203 GCA_043720435.1 Bdellovibrionales bacterium | reverse complement strand
ATCAAGATGCGTTCGAGCGGTTCTAGAAACGAATAGCGGCCTTGGTCGTAAGTCCATAGGCGAACGAGTTGTCCAAGTTCGCCGGGCCTGCCTTCCATGCTTTGCCAGGAAGAAACATTCCCACTTCAGTCGTCCACGTGAGGCGATCAAATGGCATCCACGTCAGACTCAGATCTAATTCATAACCAAGGTCGCTAGCGGTCGAGCCGGCAGCGATAGGTTCTTTGTTCAACATGCCGGTCACAAACGTCGCACCGTAAGAAACTTTGTCGTTAGCTTTGAACAAGAAGCTTGGCGCAAGATAAATCGTGTTCGAGATCGCCTCGGTATCGATCTGAGAAGCGGCCGACGCCGTTGTGTCTCGATAGATTCCGGTGCGCATGAAATCGCGCTGACCCATCGGGTGCGTAAACATCAACTGGCCCACGCGATAGTTGCGACTGAAAACAAATCCCTCTTGCGAGTCATTTGTCCCTGGATCATCGCCCGATGCGAAACCGGCTTTCAGATTCATCGACCATTTCGATGCTTCTGGTTTCCAGTCGAGTTCAGCCGCGAGCCCCATGCCGTTCATCTTTACATCTTGGCCAGTTGCAGTGCGTACGCCGGTATCGCCGCTCAACATTCCGCCTTCGATGCCGATGGTGAATGCAGAAACTTTTTGCGAAGTGAAAAGGCCGATGTAGGTGTGCTTGTAGTTACCGAAAAGTGTCGAGCCTGCTCCGCCCATATAGTTCGTGCCGACCGGTGAGTCGTTACCGTTGCCAAGACGAAGCTGATAAATCGCACCCATCGACAAATCTGTTTCTGGATTGTCGTACTGTGCGTGAATCATATAGTCAGAAACGTCGTCTTCTTTATCGACCGCGCCTTCGCTTACTTTGCCGGCGATCGGCATGACGAAGAAGTTCCCCATAACGATCTTGTAGCCGACCATGTCGAGCGTCGAAAGATAGTGGTCGAAGTTTCCTTTGCCAGAATTGAAGCGGCTGCCGAGTCCAAAATGCAGTGGCGCGCGGCCCGCAATCAATTGTCCAAACTCTTGCGCCCAGCTGACATAGAGTTCAGTGACCGCGAGATTTCCAGATTCTTGATTTCGCGAGAGCACGTTGCTGTTGTTGCCGTTTGTCGGAGTCGCCGTGCCGACACCTTTACCGACGAATTCTCCAGCCTGCGTGTTTGCGCCGAAGCCTGCGTTATTCATCAGATCGAAGCGGCCAAAGATCGTGAGGCCATCGGCTGCTACAATTTTTGGAGCGAGAATAAGATGATGAAGCATGTACGCTTTGTCAGCTTTGTTTGCCAAATCTGGATTACTGATTCGAATTCCTTCGAATCGATACAAGCCGCCCCATGCAAGGTCGGCTGCCTGTGCCAGCGACGCTGAAGCGGCGATTGCAATCGCGGCGAGCCCACGGACAATCAGCTGCCGGAGGTTGCGACTTTTAGAATAAGAGAGATGTCTGTAGTTATGAGTCTGTAGGTGCAAGGGGCCTCCCGAAAAACCGTCGCCGAAAAAGTCTTGGCCGCGGCAGAATGCGTTTTTAGATCCGACGGCATACTGTTCTTACGTGCCTCAGTCGGCAACGAGACCTGCTCTGGGTCAATAGAAACGTTACATTGCCATACATCACAATATGTTTACCCGATTAGCCTGGCTGCGGCCGAACTGCAGAAGTTGCCGCGAGCGGGAGACGAAAAAAAAGCCGCTCAAAAGAGCAGCTCTTCGAAGCTTGATCGCTGGAAATATGAACTCAAACAGTCGTAACGCCAAGCAAATCTGGCTCGCGCATGACGACGTATTTCACTCCGTCGAGTTCGATTTCCGCACCTGACCATGCCGTGAAAAGCACGTGATCGCCCACTTTTACGTCGCACGGGCGAATTCGACCCTTGGCGTCGCGATGGCCGCGGCCGACCGCAACAACTCGGCCGGTAGTGGGCTTTTCTTGTGCAGAGTCTGGAATATAAAGTCCACCAGCCGTCTTCTCTTCGCGCGCGATATGTTCGATCACGATGCGATCATCGAGAGGACTGAAGCGTTTCATCCCCAGGCCCTTGGCTGACTTCACAGCTTCGAACTTTAGCGCCGACTTTGGCGCAGCCTTCGCTGTTTTCACAGCAGGTGCTGCCTTCGCAGGAGTCTTCGCTGCTGCCTTCACTGCTTTCACAGCTTTCGCTACGACTTTTACGGCCTTCACGA
>JAYSST010000024.1:0-2204 GCA_043720435.1 Bdellovibrionales bacterium | reverse complement strand
GGTGCGCGTCCGAAATAAATATGTCCGCTGGTTCCCAACGGGCACGAGAAAACGCTTGTTGCACGGGCGTCGACGACTCTGGTGTCGAGGCTTGTTTGAGCTGCGAAGGCGATCCGGATCCATTCAACATTGGGGGCATCCATCGATGCGTGATTTTGCGGATGCAGAATTTGCAGCAGCTGTCGTTCCATCTCGGGAATGCTGTGGCTGACATGCACCGCATTTAAAGCGCGGTGCATGATTTCGCTTCGCCGCTGACTTTGTTGCAGTCGCCACGTGCTCTCACCTAGTTCTGTTCGGCGATCTTCAATCCGTGCTTCAAGTTCTTCAGAAAGTTTTTGCAAAGATTCGTTGTGTTCGAGATACATCAGTAGCGATTCGGAGGACTGTCGTGCCTCGCGTGCCTCGTCTAGTGCTTGCACCGTTCGCGCTTGAAATTCATCTGACGCAAATGATTCAACCCAAGCGAATACGCTGACGTGTTCGAGCAGCTTGACGATAGCGTCGGCACTTGGCTGATCCCTGCGACCCACGACAATGATTTTTGCAGCGGGCAAGAGCGCCAGAGTTTTTGCGTTGTGATCTAAATTTTCAAGCGCGGAAATTGCGACATCGAGACGTTCACCATTCCATGATTCTAATAAAACGGCGCCGATTCCTTCGGCCGTTTTGGTGATGGCTTTCGTCTGCGTTTCCTTCGGCCCGAGGATAGCGATGAGGCTTTCCATCATAATTTCCGGCGCCAAATCGAAAGCAGGTTGGCAAGCGATGCGACTTCAAAATCCGGAATTTCTTCAGGTCGCTGCGGTAAAAGACTTGCGTGCTCGCCATAACGGATCCACGCGGTTTTCCATCCGATGATTTTAGCCGCGCCCAGATCAGTGTCGACTCGGTTGCCGATTGAGATAAACCGTTCAGGCGGGACGTCAGGAAAACGCCCAGCCGTTTTTTTGAACGCTTCCAGCTTTCTTGCCGGGCCAGCTGCAGAGTGAGTTGCATCCACAACTTGAATCGATTCGAAAAAAGAAGCGACAGCGAGGCGTGCAATTTTCTTTTTCTGAGTACTCTCGTCACCAGAAGTCACAAGGTGAAGAACCGCGCGCTCGCGACTCCATTCTAAAATCTCTTTTGCGCCTTCGGTGAGTCGCATCGCTGCGTCAGGTAACAATTCGATCGGATGAGTAAAAAAAGCACGACGCCCAATATCGGCAATTTCGTCATCGCCATTGGCGAGTCGCAGCCACACATCTGCACGCGGATCTTTTTGCAGAATCTCGGTTCGTCGTGCGAGCCACGTGCGCGGGTCATTTTCGATTCCACTTGCCGCTTTGATCATTGCTTCGACAGCGCGACGAGCCGCTGCGGGAATCAGCGAACCCGATGTGTCGAGCAAGGTGTCGTCGAGATCGAAGATAATGTGCTTGTAGAAGTTCATGGCGTCATCACGTCACGATGTTCCGCGTACGGGCGGAACATCAGGTTGTAAACGACGGCGCGGACTATGATCGGTGAATATCGTGCGCATGCCTTTTTCAAATCGCGGCCAGATCGTATTGAGATCGCCGAGATTTTCTTGCTCCTCGATGCATATGACAGGAATTTGCTTGTCGTGCCAACCGTAGCGGCTCAGTGATCCCGGTGTCGGGTAGCCAATTTCTGGAGTGAGGCGGTAACCACTGCTGAGCGCGAGACGAGTGCCGTCAGTTTGCGCTCGCGACCCGGTTGCGACGATGCACGGCTCCCACGAATGACAGTGGATGATCACTCGTGGATCGAATTGGTGAATGAGTTCGACGATGCCCACGACTTCGGGTTCACTCATCGCCGAAGGACCCGGAAAATAGCGCGGCTGTTCACAAGTCGGTGACCAATCTTGCGACGGATAATTGCGATTGAGATCGACGCCTCTTCCGTTGACACGTGTTCCGGCTTTGAATCCGTCGACGTTGAGACACGGAATTAGAATCCAAGGCACGAGCCACACCGAGTTCGACCATTGCGCGAGCGCTCGCAACGTATCTTCGGCGAGTCTCACACCTTCCGGCTCATCGCCGTGAACGCCGCCAAAAAGCAGGATCGGACGTTCTGCAGTGAGATCTGTCAGCGGACGCGACGAGATGAGCGGAATCGCGGTTCCAAGCGCGGTTTTTTTCCAACACTCCATGCGCGTGATTGTGCTCAAAAAGTCCTCCGGATACTTCTAT
>JAYSST010000023.1:0-2206 GCA_043720435.1 Bdellovibrionales bacterium | reverse complement strand
TATAATCCCAACCAATTGCGCGATAAAAAGAACGGCCCCTTCTTGATCGCACTCGCGGGTCCCGTGTCGAATTTGATTCTCGCGTTCATCGGCGCTTTTATACTCGTGGCTGTAGCCAACGGAATGTTTGTTGGTTCGCTCGAAGCCGCGAAAACTAAAGATATCCGCGATATCGCCGTTCAATTTGTGGGCTTAAATTGTATGCTCGCGGTTTTGAACCTGGTTCCGGTTCATCCGCTTGACGGCGGAAAAATTCTTGCGCGATTCCTCCCTTACAAAGCCGCACGCTGGCTCGACGAGCGCGAGCAAATGTTGTCGATGATTCTTTTGGTGCTTTTCATGTCGGGCGCGGCACGAGTGCTCGGGGTACCGGCAAATTTCTTCTTCAGAACCTTCGCCGGCTGGGCTGAACAAATCCTTATGCTCTTCGGAGTTGTAGCATGAGCGAAACTTCGGTTACGGGCCTAACATCGTCGCAGAAACAAATCACGATGAGCGAAAAACCGCCGGCCGGTTCGCTCATCATGAGTGGAATGCGCACGACGCATAACCTGCACATTGGGAATTATCACGGCGCACTTAAGCAGTGGCTCGACCTGCAAAAAGACTATCGAGGCTTTTACGGCGCGATGAATTGGCATGCGATGACTTCGCACTACAAAACTCCGCATGACGTAATGAACTTCACGCGCGTGATTGTCGCCGAATGGCTCGCGTGGGGACTTGATCCCGATCAGAATACTATTTTTGTTCAAAGCGAAGTGCCCGAGCACATCGAGCTTACGATGTTCTTTCAGATGATGACACCGATGTCTTGGCTCGAGCGAGTTCCGACTTGGAAAGATGCCGAAGAAGAGGCGAAAGCGAGCGATACCCACAACTTAGGCCGCTTTATGTATCCAGTACTGCAAGCCGCGGATATCGCGATTTATCGCGGGACCCATGTGCCAATCGGGCAGGATCAGATTCCTCACTTGGAGCTTTCGCGCGATATCGTTCGACGTTTCAATTTTCTGTACGGTGGCAATCTTCCAGAACCGAAGCCGATTTTCAGCAGCACACCGACGTTGATTGGATCCGACGGACGTAAGATGTCGAAGTCTTATGGCAACGCATTCGGGCTGACCCAAGAGCCCGATGAAGTGATGAAGACCTTGCGGGCAATGCCGACCGACCCCGCGCGAGTACGTCGTCAAGACCCGGGCGAACCGACGAAATGCCCGATCTATGGGTTTCACAAACTTTATTCTGGCGCAGAAGACACCGCATGGGTCGAGCAGGGGTGTCGCACGGCGGGCATCGGCTGCGGAGATTGCAAAAAGAAATTGGGCGAGAACATCAACGCAGTAATGGCGGCTCCGTTAGCTCGCAAAAAATCGCTGCTAGGCGAAGGCGAAGAGCTCGATACGATCATCGCCGATGGCTGCGCACGGGCTCGCAAAGAAGCGAAAAAGCAGATGGATCAGGTTCGCGATTGGACCGGCTTCAAACCCAAATCAGTTTGGTGAGGGCGGAGTTCGCGCATCGAACGATGACGCGCATCGCTTCTGCGGCGGCCTTCGGGCGAAAAAAACTCACGAACGACGCGGAAATCGCGTGAATTCGGGCTTTCCAGGCGCCCGACCTTTGTAGAAACATGCGGCACCGCAAAAGAAGCCTTGAACTAGACCTAGGCCCTTGCTTTGATTCTATCCATGTCGCTTGCAGGGCGTTATCTCGTTCAATTACCCCACTTTGAAGGGCCTCTGGCTCTTTTGCTCCATCTTATCCGCAAGGAAGAGATGGATATCTTCAACATCGAAATCAACCGGATCACGAAACATTACCTCGATCATATCCGGCTGATGAAGGAGCTCGATCTCGAGGTCGCTGGCGAATTCGTCGCGATGGCGGCGACTCTCATTCAAATCAAAGCCAAGATGCTCGTTCCTCAGTACAACGATGAGGGCGAAGTCGTCGAAACGGAAGATCCGCGCAGAGAGCTCGTTCAAAAACTTCTCGACTATCAGCTTTATCAAGATGCAGCGAAACAACTCTATGCTCGTCCGCTTTTGAAGCGTGATGTTTGGCCGCGCGGTATTCGCGAAGATCTACGTGGAGACGATCCGGGCGATATCGTCATCGAAGACGAGGGACTTTTCGGCTTGATCGCTTCGTATCGTAAGGCGATGAAAAAAGCCGAGCGCATGATTCATCACGTTCGGCC
>JAYSST010000022.1:0-2210 GCA_043720435.1 Bdellovibrionales bacterium | reverse complement strand
TGTCGATCATCCAAGCGGTTTGCGACGAAAAAGGTACACCACATCCAAATATCGTCACTGAATGTGGTCGCGCCCTTGTCGCGCATCACTCGGTTTTGATTTTTAATGTCCTCGGTATCAACGAGGTTCAAAAACGCGAACCGTCGATGACGACTTCGAAAGAAGATCATCGCGTGATCCAAGATCTCGTCTATATCAAAGAGCAATTGAACGATAACAACCTGCACGAATTTTTCCACGATGTGACTCACATCAAAGAAACGATCTTGCAGCTGTTCACATTCGGCGTTCTTTCGCTTCCGCAACGTGCGAAGGCCGAGAATCTTTGCTGGGTTCTTCTCACTCGCATGGAGAAAATGGCGCGCGCTCATCACGACGCCGAAGACATGGCGAAAGCACTTCGCGAAATTCTATCGGACACTTATTTCTGTAACTTCTCGGTCTTCCAGTCGATGCCTGACTCTTGGGCCGTTCAGCAGCTGTTCCCGGTTTTGCCAATCCATCGTCTGCAGGAAGAACCGAATCGCCGCGCGATTTTGGTCGACCTCACTTGCGATTCAGACGGTAAAATTGGTCAGTTCATCGATACGACGGGCGAATACGCGAAGCAGAAGAAGACCGGTCTCGAAGTTCACGAATTCAACGGCGAGCCGTACTACATGGGCGTTTTCCTCGTCGGAGCCTACCAAGAAATCTTGGGCGATCTTCACAACCTGTTTGGCGATACCGACGCCGTTCACATCACGGTTTCTTCAGCCGGCTATTCGGTCGACGAAGTTGTCGAAGGTGACACGGTCACCGAGGTCCTGTCGTACGTTCAGTACAACCGACACGAACTCGTCGAATCGATTCGTCGCGCAAGCGAAGATTCGATCCTTCGCGGAACACTGACGAAGAACGAAGCGAAAGCTTTAATGAAGCATTATGAAGAGGGCCTCTCGGGCTACACCTATCTCGAGGACCCTGAGTGATCACGCCGGGCCGATATCAGCACTACAAAGACCTTCCGTACCGGGTGATCGGTACGGCTCGACATAGCGAGACCATGGAACTGCTCGTGGTTTACGAAGCACTCTACGAACGCCCTGACGATGGATCTGGAAATAACTCGCACGGCAATCTCTGGGTACGTCCGGCCAAGATGTTTGGCGAGATGGTCACGGTTCGGGGCCAGACTGTTCCAAGATTCAAACGCATCGGTGACTGATCTTCGCCTCTGGCGAAGATCAACCTTGCTCGCCTACCCCTTCTTCTGAAACCATATGCTTTTGAATATTCTTAGCGAAATAAACACCGGGAGTAATATGAGTCTTCAGCGCGTCCTTGCGACATCGATGTCTGCGTTTGCAGCCACAGTTTTGATGGTTTCTCTGGCTACGGCTTCTTTGGCTCCGTCGAACGCATTTGCCGAGGGCGAAGATCTTATCGTTCGCGAGCCGGCTCAGAAAAAGGCGGCAACCGCGTCGGACGAAGGTGGTGAGTCGACGTGGGGAAACAGTTCGGTCAACGGCGACTTCGTGAACCTGCGCGCTTCCTATCTCGGACTTTTGATCGCGTTCATCAATTTCGATCTTGAATTCAAGATTTCCGATGATTGGACTGTCGGCCCGACGGTGTCGTACTGGAAATTCGATTTTAATTCTTCTGCTTATGCCGGCGGAAAAATTTCTGCTGTTCGCAAAGCCTTGGGCGTTCGCGCAAACTGGGCACAAAACGGAGCTTATCGCAGCGGTGTGTATCTTTCGCCGATGATTCAGCTCGTATCGGCCGAAGTTACTGGCCGATCCGCATTTTCCGGAATTCCCGTTACCGCGACGGCTTCAGTCCCACTGATCACGGGACTTGTGGGTTATCAGTGGTTCGGGCCAAGCGGATGGAACATCAACGTCGGCGCCGGACTGGTGACCGGCGGTTCCTCGAAAGTGGAAGTCCGTGACGGAACGACAACGTCTTCGGTCGAAACTTCGCAGACAGGCGGACTCGCCCTCGACTTCATGATCGGCTACGTGTTTTAACTAAAGACACTGTTTGTATGTCGCGGGCTATGAGAAAACCCGTACCCCTCTGTTACGTCAAAACCTGATGAATGAACCGGCAGATCTCCGTATGTGTTTTCATACGCGCCTACGGTTCGAGCGCTGGACGAAAGACCTGCATCTTTTCGCGCCCAAACACTTCCGTCGTCACGAGTCGATGATGCGCGCGACAAA
>JAYSST010000021.1:0-2214 GCA_043720435.1 Bdellovibrionales bacterium | reverse complement strand
GTGTCATCGCCGCGCTTTCTTCGGTCCAATTCTTTGTGGCGCGTCCAGGTCGGACGACTGGCTTGGCCCCAAGAATTTTTGTTCGGTCTGCACGAGTTGTCGTCCCAGCAAAGTAACGTTCAACGACATCGTTTTTAAGTCCGTAGAATCTTTCGAGCACCTGATATCTCAACGATGGTTCAACCGCGCGGAACATCAGTCGATTGAGCAAGCGGTAAAAGCGCTGCTGGTCGATCCACTCGTGTCGAAATTTTCGAAGGTCAGCGCGAACCGGGCCAGTTCTTAGCTGTGGTAATCCGCAAATGAAATCTGCGATTCGCACAGCATCGGGCATAGAGTTACTTGTTGAGGAATGAAACCAACCCGAGCCCGTTGAAATCGCAACGGGAGATTGATCGGTGAAGTCTTCGTCGTCGAATTCAACCGGTGCATCACTTGGTTGATCGAACGTCGGTGCAAACAGCGGAAGTGGCATGCGCCCTTCTTCTATTCGGTCGATGGACTCAATTTCCCAGCCGGCTCGTTCAGCGTAGGCGCGTATACTGCGCGAGATTCGTTCGTGGTTTAGGCTAGCTGAAGCGCTGAGGAAAGTTTCTTCAACGAGGACACTCGTTTCATCCCAAGGAAGACAAGTGAAATATCGAAAGCCATCCATCTGGGGTACCGTTGCGTCTGCAAGAACTGGTCGGGTGAGGCCATGCGGTGTTTTTAGTTTGAGGTCAAATCCGACGAACTTGCTCCAGCCGCAGGCGACTCCGGCAAATGTTCGATCGGTTTCTTGCGAGGGAACGATTCCAGAAGCGTCAATCACTAGCGGTGCACGAAGAGTTTCTCCACTGACGGTCTCGACTTCGAAGTCTGTGATTCTTCGCACGTCACAACCGAGGCGTACGCTGCGACCCAGAATTTTCAAAAGCGTTTGATGAAAATGGTTGGACCGAATCGTGTGATATCGATTTTCGTTGACGCGATTTAACTTTGGAAATCGCACCTCGTGCGAATCCCATGACTTCGAAATTAGAGACTGCAGCCATAGTCCGTTACGTTGCTCGGTGGCCGCTCCGGTGGCCGTCGGACTGAGCGCAATTAGATCTGACTCGTGGAAACTCCAAGTGTGATTCCCGCCAAGACTGGCTTCGCGTTCAAGCAACAGTACTTTCTTTTCAGGGTGTAACTGGGACAAGCGCAACGCGGTGAGTCCCCCTGCAAGTCCACCGCCGACGATGATAACGTCTGCGTTCATTCCTGCGCTTTTTTTTGAACTGTGACCGGGTCTTTTCTGTGCCTGCATAGCCTAGAATTCTAAAGGCAGGACGAGGACTTGAGTCAAAGCAGAAGAGGACCTTGACGCGTGCGGCTTCGCTCCGCAAAGTCTTTCGTTCAGGCCTAAAGGGGACTTAGACGATGGATGCCGCATGGAAAAATTTTGATCTCTTGAACCCGACCGACGAGCACAAGATGCTGCGCGCGTCGATTCACTCTTTCGTCGTCGCCGAGGTCGAGCCCCAGGCGCTCGAACATGATCGCAAAGAGCGTTTTAATTTGCCGCTGTTTAGGAAATTGGGTGAGCTAGGACTTCTCGGTATTACAGTTCCGGAAGCCTATGGTGGTTCCGGACTCGACGCGACAGCTGCCGTTATCGCGCACGAAGAGATTGCGTCGAGTGACCCCGGTTTCTGCCTCGCCTATCTCGCCCACTCGATGCTCTTTGCGAACAACCTTGCAGTTAACGGTTCTGAAGAACAAAAAAAACGGGTTCTTCCGGGAGCGTGCGCGGGGACTCACGTTGGCGCTATGGCGATGTCTGAACCAAATTTCGGAACCGACGTTCTCGGAATGGAAACTACGGCTCGGCTTGATGGCGATCATTATGTTCTTGATGGACAAAAAATGTGGATTACCAATGGGTGCATCGATGACAAGGGCACCCCAGCCGACCACGTTTTGGTCTACGCAAAGACGGGTGAGCACGCGGGACGTCCGAAGATTTCAACCTTCCTGATAGACAAAGGAGCGGCAGGCTACGCGGTTGGGCAAAAAATTCTCGACAAAACTGGAATGCGCGCATCGAACACAGCCGAACTCGTATTTACGAATTGTCGCGTTCCAAAGTCTGCGCTGATTGGTGGCGAGGGGCACTCGGTTCAGCACATGATGCGCAATCTTGAAATCGAACGGTTGACTCTAGCGGCGATGAGTTTGGGAATTGCACGA
>JAYSST010000020.1:0-2219 GCA_043720435.1 Bdellovibrionales bacterium | reverse complement strand
GTGCGAATTACTGCTTCAGGCAACGTCGGTATCGGCACGACAAGCCCGACTTCGAAGTTACATGTCGTTACATCCGATCAATTTAATTCAGCCACTGTGCAGTCGACCAATGCTTCGGGCGCTTCAGAAATTCGCTTTTTAACCAGTGGTGGCGCCGATGGTGGATTTGTTGGGTACTCGAACGCATCAAACGCAGACTTTCCAAGTACATTTTTTTTGAACTCAGGCGCGTCCACCCCTTTGGTTTTAGCGACAGGCGATACAGAGAGATTTCGAATTACAGCAGCCGGAAACGTCGGTATCGGAGTCACTGCTCCGCAAGCGGCGCTCGATGTTGTTTCGACTGGAACATCAAGTGCTGTCATCGTTCCTCGCGCCACTACAGGCAATCGTCCTACAACTCTCGTGAACGGTATGATTCGCTATAACACGACCACAACTCTGTTTGAATTTTATCAAAACGGCGCTTGGGTCAATTACACCACTGTTTCTGACGGTCGCTTGAAAACAAACGTGGTCCCTGTGATCGACGGTCTTGGTATCGTCAATCAACTCAACCCCGTGTTCTATGATTGGGACCGCAGCAATCCAAAGGCTTCAGGGTTTGAAGACAAACACCAATTGGGTTTCATCGCGCAGGAAGTTGAAATGGTCCTTCCAGAAGTCGTGAACCGAGGCGCAGACAGCTACCGTTCGCTCGAGTATGGCAAAATCGTATCTGTCGTCGTAGCGGCCGTTAAGGAGCTATACGCCAAGGTTGTAGGAATGGACCGTGAGATCGCGTCGGTGAAGGCGGCTTCGGAAGCAAGGGCCGAACTCCTCGAAGCAGAGAACCAAGCTCTCAAGGCGCGGCTCGATCAGCAAGATCGAGAGCTCAAGGCGATCAAACAAAAGCTCGGCCTGTAGGTCATTGTGAGTCGTCTCAGGGCCTACTTGCTGTGATCTGAGTTTAAGAGGGTTTTATCCGGCAATCTGATTTGGCAAGGACCGCTGAAGACATTTCAGCCACTTGCAGTTGTTTAAAGTGTCGGAGATTTTTCGTAAAAACTTGAGCTGCCGTCGGCATATCATCATGAATTTTGGGTTTGTTCTGAAGTGCCGGGGAAGTCGTTGAATCGCGGCCCGAATTTTCTTCGGAAGTGAAGCGGGCGACCATTTGAGTCTCGGCCCTCTCAACCATTTGTGTTTTTTAGGCGCGCACCTCAAATGATTCGGCCGTGCCGGCAAAAACCGGCGGCGCGGTGGCCGGAAAAATAAACATGCCGAGGCGTTCGCAGATAAATTCGGCCATGATTTGCCATTTTGCCAGAGAGATGTCCCGGGAGCGTTGGACTGCTTGTTCAATTTTGCGCCAAAGCGCCGGCAGCTTGTGGACTGCAACAAAATCCAAAAGCCCAAAACAAAGACTTTCAAGGCTCATCAAGAGATGGCTTGGGCCAGGTCTTCCCGCGCAGACGGCCAAGAAGGCGACGAGCTTTGTTGCAATCTGAGACAGGTCGCGCGTTTTAAGATCCGCGGTGGTGATTTCATTCAAAGCCTTGTGCCCAGCTCGGAATTCCTCATTGTATGCAGCCTTGGCCCCTTCCTCGCGTTTATAACGCAAAATCGCCATGAAGTATTCGGAGCGATAAAACTTGTCTGGATGCTTCGCCTGTTGAGCACTGAAGCGGGCTCGCGCCGCAATGATTTCGTCAGGCGAGAACTGTTTCAATTCCGATTTGAATTTGACCAAGGACGCTTCGCTCATCGGTTCAAATTTAGCCATCAGGTCTGCGATCCCCCCGGTGATCAATCGCAGTTTCACTTCCACGCTGATCTCATCGCGCAGCAAACGATCACGCAGTTTTTCAAGAAGTTGCTTTTGATGCTCGGGCCGCTTGGCATCTTTGGCCACTTCCGCTGGCGTTTGATCAAACAAACGTTTCCTCGGTCGATGGTTGCGCTGCTGAGTGAAAATCCCAATGACATTCCTGGCGATGGACTGAGCGAGTTCCTCGGGCGTTTTACCATTGACGTGAATCTCGCCGACTTGCTTTTCAAAAATCGAAAAATTCCCTTCGATGATGCCGTTTGATTTTGAGTTGCCTGGGAAAGTGTTCACAAGAACAATGCCGTGCTCCTTACAAAATTCTTTCGCTGCTACTTTCTCTTCGTTGGTGAGACGGTTGTCGACCAAAACGCCCATGGCAAAAAAACCGGCGGTTTCCTTGCCGTTTTTC
>JAYSST010000019.1:0-2220 GCA_043720435.1 Bdellovibrionales bacterium | reverse complement strand
GCATTAAACAAATATTGATCATCTCAACTCCTCGCGATCTGCCGATGATTCAAGCGTTGATGGGAACCGGCGAACAGCTTGGCGTTCGTTTCGATTATGCCGAGCAAGCAAAACCGGACGGCATCGGTCGCGCATTTACGATCGGCGAAAAATTCATCGGCGATAGCCCTGTCTGCCTAATACTTGGAGACAACATCTTCTACGGCGAGGGACTGACGCGGATGTTAGAAAGTGCGGCCGCTCTTAAAAGTGGCGCGCGTGTGTTCGCTTATCAGGTCGGCGATCCCGAGCGGTATGGCGTTGTGGAATTCGATGACGCATACAAGGCGTTGTCGATTGAAGAAAAGCCTTCGATGCCGCGTTCGAACTGGGCGGTTACGGGACTTTATTTCTATGACCGCGACGTCGTTTCCATAGCGAAACAGATCAAGCCAAGCGCACGCGGAGAACTCGAAATCACTGACATCAACCGCGAATATTTGCGACGCGGTTCGCTCCAGGTCGAAGCCTTTGGTCGAGGCATGGCGTGGCTCGATATGGGAACCGAAAGTGCCTTGCTAGATTCGGCAAACTTTGTTGCAACCATCGAACGCAGACAGGGTCTGAAGATTGCGTGCCTCGAAGAAATTGCGTTACTTAAAAAGTTCGTCACTCTCGAATCCATCCGGAAAACCGCCGAAGCAATGCCACTAAGTGCATATTCGACTTACGTGAAGCGCGTTGTCGCCGGTTTTGAAATGGGAAAATCAGGTCGTGCCTAAAAAGCATGTTCTCGTCACCGGCGGCGCGGGTTATATCGGGTCGCACGTTTCAAGGCTGCTGGTCGAAAATGATTTCGACGTCACCGTCGTGGATCTTTTACGCCAGGACGGTGGCACCGGCAACCGTTGGGCCGTCCCGAGTGCCGCCCGGCTGATTGAGGGAAACTGCGGTGACGACGTACTGCTCCGCGGTTTGCTCCCGCGCGGCGAACGTTTTGCCGCCGTCTTTCACTTTGCCGCCTTCATTCTTGTCGATGAATCTGTTCGGGAGCCGCTTCGCTATTTTGAAAACAATGTTGGCGCTTCGCTTCGGTTGTTCACCTATGCAGTTGAAACAGGTGTGCCTGCGATTGTCTTTTCATCGACGGCGGCGACTTACGGCGAATCCGAACGAGAATTGATTCGCGAAGATGATCCGCAGAAGCCGGTGAATCCGTACGGCCGCAGTAAACTGATGGCAGAAAACATCTTGCGCGATTTGTGCGGGCCACCCTCGTCGAAAACTCGGTTCGTGGGACTTCGCTATTTTAATCCAGCTGGTGCGCATTCTTCGCTGGAGATCGGTCAGTCACGTCCGAGTGCTACACATATCGTAAACGTCGTCGCAGAAGCGGCGGTTGGTGCGCGTGAAAAGGTGATGATCTTCGGCACCGACTATCCAACTCCTGATGGCACGTGCCTTCGCGATTACATTCATATCGAAGATCTCTCCGAGGCGCACTTGGCAGCGCTGGCCTACCTTCAAAACGGGGGCACTTCAGATTTCTTAAATGTGGGGTATGGACGGCCGTTTTCGGTCAAAGAAGTGATTTCAGCTATGAAAGAAGTCTCGGGCGTCGATTTTAAAGTCGAGCTTGCAAAACGTCGCGCCGGGGACCCCGCACGACTTGCGGCGGATCCAGCAAAGATTCAACGTGTTCTCGGATGGAAACCGCGACATGATTCATTACGTACAATCTGTAACTCTCATTATCTCTGGGAGAAAAAACGACGTGAGACGTAGCCTTGTTTTGGTACCCGCGGTTTTCATTCTGATCATGGCTCAGTTCGGTTGCGCGACGAATCGTCAGAAGCGATGGACGGCAACGGGCGCCGCGTTCGCTGCTGGAGTCGGCGTTGGAGCCGCATCGGCTCCGTCGAATGAACGAAAAGAACTGCACGCGGTTTATTGGGGAGCATTGCTGGGTCTTGGCGCTGCTTTGATTTCACAAGAAGTGTTTAGCGACGAGAGCGAAACTGAAAAACTGACGCTCGAAAATCAGAAATTGAGTCTGCAGCTCGATCTTATACAGAACGCAAACACGGTCTTGCTAAAAGAAGGAAAGGGCTATTTCAAATCGGCGACCGGCGAAGAGCTTTTCTCAAGTGGCAAAGCCAAGTGGCGTCTATATCAAATTGATAAGTGGACGAAAGATGGTCCAAACCGGCTCTTTCACCAAGACAAGATGGTCGAACTCCT
>JAYSST010000018.1:0-2222 GCA_043720435.1 Bdellovibrionales bacterium | reverse complement strand
GAGTTCCTGCAGCCGTTGCGAAAGTTGGCTCTGCCGCGCCAGAATTCACCGTCACTGACTCGAACGGAATGCGGCAAACCTTGAGCGCATTCAAGGGCAAAACAGTTGTGCTTGAATGGTTCAATAAAGGCTGCCCGTTTGTTCAGAAACACTACGAGTCTTCGAACATGCAGGCGCTTCAGAAAAAATACACCGACAAGGGTATCGTTTGGTTGACGGTGATCACATCTGCCGAAGGCAAAGAAGGTTACGAAACGGCTGCAGAAGCGAACGCAACTCGAACGAAGTGGAAGATCGCGAGCACTGCGACACTCTTAGATCCGAAGGGTGAGCTCGGACAAAAGTATCAGGCGAAGGTAACTCCGCACATGTATATTATCGATCCGAAAGGGATCCTTGTGTATAACGGCGCGATCGATAGTGTTTCGTCGGCTGACAAAGCTGATATCGCTAAATCCGAGAACTACGTAGCTAAGGCGCTTGACCTGGTTTCTGCGGGCAAAACCGTCACGACTGCATCAACAAAACCCTACGGTTGTTCTGTAAAATACTAGTCGCTGATAAATCGTTTCGGCACCGCCTGCACGATCGGTCGCAGGCCGGGCCGGCGATTAACCGCTGAGGCGGTCAAATCATTTCGTGTTCGCTCGAGAGTAGGCAGATTTTGTTTCGCTCTGCGCTGCAAAATCCAAGTCTCTCTGTGAAAAGTGTTAAAATCCCGTTTGTCAGGATGCCCCTGCGATGGTTCACTGGCCCCGTTGAACACACAATCGAAAATACCCAAATACAGAAATTTATCAGGAGGATTCATGAGCCGTCTTTCCATTCTCGCTCTCGCCGCACTTGTCGGTGGAGCGCTCGTCACTTCGCAAGCTAATGCTGCCGGATTTGAAAAATCAAACATGTGGGGCGCTCGCGAAACAGGAAGCGCGGGCATCGCTGCTCCGTATACAAGCGGTTCGAACGCGATTTATTTTAACCCAGCCGGTCTCGTAACCGATAAAGACGGAAGCACAGCTTCTGCAAACGTTTCACCTACATTCGGTCAGTTCTCGGCACCGATCAGCAACACCAACGAAGTCGTAACTTCTGAACGTTCGATGACCTTCCCGTTCGGTTTGACCTACGGTCAGTCGGCTGGCGAGTGGGGCTTCGGCGGCGGAGTTTTTGTTTCCGGCGGAAACAGTGTTGATTACAAAGAGCCGACGTTTGGTCCAGCAGCTGGTTATAAGCCGTTCGTTAAAACTTCTATTCAGATCCTTGAGGCGTCACTCGGTGCTGGCTACAAAGTGAACGAAGACTTAAAAGTCGGTCTCGCATGGCGTGTTGTTATGGTGAATGCAGACTTCGCATTCGTCACACGCGTAAGTGGAGCGCCAGGTCAGGGTATTGCAAATACGAAGCTCACTGACATGTCAGACATGCAGGGAGTTGCGTTCCGCGCCGGTGCTCAGTACAAGCTCAACGAGTCGACAGATCTCGGTCTGACATTCCGAAGCGAAGTGAACACAGATCCAAAAGGTAAAGCGCAAACTGTTGTGTTCTCTGCCGCGAGTGGTGGCGTGCTTTCGACGGGTGCCGTCAACGATGCGACTGCACACACTACGTTCCCAATGATGATTGCACTCTCGGCACTTCACCGCCTTGCTCCAGATTTGGATTTGCTTGCACAATACGATTTCGCTCAGTACTCACGTGTCGGCGAACTCGTCGTTGATTCTGCAACGTTCTCCACAACTGGCGGAGCGACTCGCGTGAAAACTGAATGGCGCGATCAGCACACGATTCGCCTCGGTGCCGAGTACAAAATGGATTGGCCAGTTCGTTTCGGCCTCATCTACGGCACGGCCGTCACAAATCCAGACTACGCTCGTCCGACGTACACTGCGCCTGGCCCAGGCTACGCGATCACGCTCGGAACCGGAAAAGCGATCGGCGGAGCTGATGAAGCTACGTCGAACATGCGCGTTGACGGCGCCATCGAGTACTCGGCAGCAACTGGCGACGTCACAGGCCACCAAGATGCTGGTGCTGGTGTGACTGCTGCGAGCATGGATCAGACACGCAACGGAGCTTACTCTTCGTCGGCGTACACTGCGCACTTAGCTTTCTCGTACATGTTCTAAGGAAAACATTTCTCGGCCGAACTCCTAAATTCGGCGAGAAACTGTTCCAGAAAAAGAGCGAGGCCAAGGCCTTGCTCTTTTTTTTTCCAGCAGTAA
>JAYSST010000017.1:0-5432 GCA_043720435.1 Bdellovibrionales bacterium | reverse complement strand
CTTCGGTCAGCGCCATGTTTGATAAAATCTCGGCCGTGCAGCACAAGATCGGAGCATCCCGGTTGACGGAGCCATCGCCCGTCATGAGGCCTACACTCTCGGCTCCAAAAAGCTTGCACAAGGCCAAAAATTTTTCGTTCACCAGCGCTTTCACTGGGCATGTATAGACACTTCGTCGGCCAAGCGTCATCGATGCAAAAATCATCGCCTCACCCACAAGACTCTTACCGCTGCCCGTCGGAGTGTTGAGAATCACGCTTTCGCCAGCTAACAGAGCGAGTATTGATTCTTCCTGCGCGGAATAAAGGGAATGTCCAACGCTTGTAACGTAATCGAGAAACCGATCGAGAATAAGATCGGCAGGATCGACTTTGGATAATTCATTGAAAGTAGGGATTCGGGCTAACAATGGTCGCGCTGTCTTTTGAATTGTCGCCTCCAGAATCTAGGCCGGCCGCGTAAGCCATTCTTTTCCACCGCCGGTCGGGCCTTGATCGCTCGAGACCTTATCAAGCTTCACACCGTAAAGCGCAAGCCCCTGACGAGTTTCTGCACGAACAATCTGACCCTCAAAGTCGACCGCGGTGCGGTGGTCGTCACCGATCGTACCTTCAATAATGTCGCCCATTTCGAAAGTTTCTCGGTACGCAGGATTGTGCTCGCTCAATAGCAAACCAAACTGATTGTAATTGAGCGTCTCAAACGCCAGCCGTTTCTGCCCTGGTTTTCCTGCAAGTACCGGCATTCGACCCGGAAACCGCACGGCAACACGCTGTGTATCGTCCGTCAAAACCGGAACCACGGTTGTTTCGTCGTCGAATTTTTGAATCGAAATAAACTCATTCGCTTGCACATCAAGCGCTGTCAACGATCCGCCGAAAACACAGCCCGTATCAACGTTGATCCTATTCCGTTGCAGATCCGGAGTCGGCGACGGGGTATGCCCATGAACAATGATTTTATCCCAATGCTCTGTTGTCGTTAAGAACGGTCCTCGCGTCCACAGAAACGTTTCGCGATCGAGAACTGGGTCAAGATCTGCAAGCTTTTTTCTTAACGGTACTCCGGCATGCACGAAAAAGTGCGTGCTGGTTTCGAAGAAAAGTCTTAAGCCCCGCAAAAATTCGATGTGGGTTTGCGGCACGTCGAATGTTCCACCGGGCCCGGCGTAATTTGCTAGCGTCGCGCTTCCGCCGTTTAAGATAAAGAGGCCGGCCCCGATACTTTCGGGCCGCTCTAGAAAGTCGAGAAACATAGCTTCATGATTTCCCATGAGTGCAACAACGTCGCAGCGCGAACGCAGGTCTAAGACGACATCGATCACACGTCTCGATTCGACTCCCCGATCGACGTAATCCCCTAAAAAAACAACGAGCGTGTTTTTGTCGATGTTGAGTCGCGCGAGCAGGCCTTCAAGTTCAGCGGCACAGCCGTGGACATCGCCAATGGCGTAGATGCGGCTGGGTTGCGGTGTGGATTGTGACATACAGAAATAAGTCTACTGCGAGGACTCGATTCTTGATAATCAACTTACATGCTCAGCCGAAAAGCTCGACTCGAACGTGCGAAATACATTGATCGACGTCTTGCAGAAATATATCCAGAAACCCCCGTGCCACTTGATCATAAAGATCCGTACACCTTGCTGATTGCCGTTTTGCTGTCGGCTCAATGCACCGACAAACGCGTCAACGAGGTAACCCCACGTCTTTTTCAACTGGCGGATCGTCCAGCCGACATGGCACTTAAAACTGCCGCTGAAGTTCTGGAAATCGTGAAGCCGTGTGGACTTGGCCCGCAGAAAGCGAAGGCGATCGTTTCTCTCTCGCAAATTTTGATGGAAAAATTCGGAGGACAGGTTCCAAGCACACTTGAAGAACTCGAAACGTTACCCGGCGTCGGACATAAAACGGCGCAAGTCGTACTCGCGCAGTCCTTCGGAATTCCAACTTTTCCCGTCGATACCCACATTCATCGATTGGCGAAAAGATGGAAACTCTCTAGCGGAAAAAACGTAACCGTCACAGAGCGTGATTTAAAAGATGTTTTTCCGAGAAAAAATTGGAATCCACTCCACCTGAGAATCATCTTCTACGGCCGCGAACACTGCACCGCCCGCGGTTGTGACGGCCATTCCTGCGAAATCTGCTTCGCCCTCGGCTAAAGGTACCTGCTACCTTTTTGCATTTAAATGCAAAAAGGTAGCAGGTACCTTTTTTTCCGGGCCTCGGACCTTTGTCTGGCCAAACAAAAGTTCGCATTTCTGCAGGACCTTGGTTCCATTCTGGCACTTGCGCTCTAGACGGTGCCCAAAGACTAGGCGACGCTGTCTCATCACATTCGCAAAAGCACTTAGCAATCCCAAGGAAGGGAACCGCATGAAGGCTCAAAAGGAACCACGAAAGTTTATGAAACGAATCGCAGCGACGTTCATCATCGCAGCGTCTTCACTAGCGCTCGCAAATCACATGAGCGTTAAAGAACTCTGTCACGGGTTCTTACCTGAAAACGACATGAGCATTCCGGTTGGATTTCATTCGCTCGCGGGCGGCGGAATAACCGAAGCCGAATTCAATGCGGTTTTAGATCGCACGCAGAAACTCTTCGCACCTGTGATCGCGCAATCGGGCGGTACCCTCAAAATCAATCGTCTCTGGAGTGATGCAACCGTCAACGCATCGGCACAGCAACAAGGTAAAACTTGGGTTATAAACATGTACGGCGGTCTCGCACGTCATCCGGCAACAACGGTCGAAGGTTTCGCGCTCGTCGTTTGCCACGAGCTTGGACATCACATTGGCGGCGCTCCAAAAAATAAAGGCATGTTCGGCATGAACTCATGGGCGACGAACGAAGGCGGTTCGGATTATTACGCGAACCTCAAGTGCTTGCGTGAATTCTTCTCTACAGACGACAACGCAACTCTTGTCGACAATGCAAAAAACAACGGAACTCTTTCGGCTTTCGCTGCTGACCTTTGCGAAAAGCAATTCCCGAAAGAAGAAGATCGCCTGCTTTGCAAACGCGGCACTCTCGGCGGAACATCGGTGGCAGGCCTCTTCCAAGCTCTGCGAAAAGAACCGACGGCTCCAGATTTCTCGAAACCAGATCCCAAGCGAGTTACGAAGATGTTCGACTCTCATCCGGACACGCAATGCCGAATGGACACGTACCTTGCGGGAGCCGTCTGCGATGTGGACAAGACAGTCGCACTCTCAGATAAAGACTACCGTCAAGGATCATGTGTCGAGAATGTAGCAAAATTAGGGTTCCGCCCGCGCTGCTGGTTCCTTCCGTAGTAATTTGTCCGGTATTCTACAATTGGCGAGACTCCCCTTCAGTGGTAGTCTCGACCGATGGTTTTGACCCCTGATTCAAATTCTAGTGCTTCAGCAACCGCTGAAGTCGGTTCTTCTGCTCAAGCTGCTTCTTCTGCTGAAGCTGTTCTCTCTGCTGAAGCAATCCGCTCTGATGTCATTTCTGGCTTAGCGCCAAATGCAGCTTCAGGTGATGCGACGACGGCGACCTCCCAGCCAACACTCGCCACAATCGTCATCGCGCAGCCGAACGCTCGCATCTTTGGTTCGGGACTCAAGTTCACTTTGCCGTCGGGTCCGCATTGGGGAAACCACAGAGTGGAGATCCCGCCGTCTCGTACATTTGCTCAAGGAGAAATCCTCGATCAGTGGGTAAGCCCGGCGTGGCGCGCGAGCGATGTCCCTCTTACTTTTCATTCGAACTCCGACATGCTGTCGACACGTAATATGATGAGCATGATGGATTGGCTCAACGAAGAGTCCGTCATTTTGCAGTACATTTTCAGCGACGGATTGTGCCTCACCGCGGGCGAACTTTTACGGCATCCGCTGGGGCGTACGATCCCTCGCCTGCTCCTGCCGCTGTCACTGCAAACTCGCACCGAACTCGAAAATGTCAGTTTCGCGCATCGCCCTAGCGGTCTTCGTCCGCAGTGGCTCGTTCACAGCGATCAAACCGTCGCGAGCGTCCTCATGGCCGCCGAGCGCGTGAATAAAGGACTCTTTGCTGAAGAAGCCGATCCAATTGCGCTCTATTTCACGACTTCAGCAGACCGGTATTCCGCTCGTGACGCCGTTCGAATCGACGGCGTCGATGTCGATAAGTCAGGCAACGAAGCGTCCGATATGGGCGGAGTCTTGTGGCGAGTGATTTCCGAAGAAGCAGTCGAAAACGGTTATCGTGGCGTCGTTCGCTTAGAAGCTGCGACTCAAAACAAAATCGACGCCGCTGAAACATATCGCCTTGATCCAGCCACACATCGTCTCGTGTTTCACACATGGCGAGACAAGCTCGATGGAGTTCGCGCGTTTCTTTCTTCAAACATCGGTCCCGAAGCCTCGCAATCTGGAGGTCGCCTTGAAATCAAAGGCCACGGTCAGATTCAGGCCCTGCTCGAAGAAATTGAAACTCAGTCGAAAGCAAAAGAAGCGGCTGCACGCACAATGAATGGTGCCGATCGAATCGTCATCGAACCAAAAACCGTAAAAGTTGCGGCGAACGAACTTCGCCCTGAACTCGCCGTCACTAGCGATGGTTCTTTCAGAATCAAATATCATCTCGGATCAAAACTCGATGGACGCGAACTCGAAGCGCACGGCCTTCCGCAGGCCATGCACTACATCGTGCACCTCTTGCGCGGGGGCCTCGGTGCCACAACCGGTCTCGCCAACGTACAACTTGCACACGGACGACGAGGTCCAAAACGCGAGCGGGATTTAAAACTGCTTCGCCACGTTGGATTCGCGACTCTTTTGTTTTACGAAAGCGTGTCATTCGCACTTCGGCTGCCATCTTCAGATGGCGACATCGTCGAGACTTTCAACGAAGTGCGTGCGAGACTTTTTCGAAAATTCGCGTCGTTTCTGGCAAAAGGCGACTCTTGGAATCCCGCAGAAAGTGCCGAACCAACGGTCACGCTTGAAGCCCTACTCTCGGATGGCGTCGTAAGCCTTCTCGAAGGTCTCATGCGACAGATCATCGAAGACACGAAGGAAAAACGCGAAACGCGACTCTTCCTCCCTGCTGGCGAAATGCGAGTGAAGGGTTTATCCGAGTCGCTGATGCAACTTTTTAGAGCCTTGCTCGCCGATCTTGCTCGCGAAACCGAGGGAGCTTGCTTTACGAAAGTCCGCGGCACTTGGTTTGAGGCCTTCACAAACAATCGTGAAGGTTTTAACCGCGAAGACTTGGTCGTTCGCGAGTACGTTTCACCCGAAGTTGACCGACAACTTGTTTACTCGCCTGGTATCAACGAACGATTTGTGATTCCGACGGCGAAACTTCCTCCGCGCGGCGCACACTTCTTAGCGCTTGCGCACGCGGGCTTCGAACTGACAATCGACGGAAAATCAGTAGAACTCGTCAAAGAAGGTGAATTCCGACCTGAATTTACT
>JAYSST010000016.1:0-2230 GCA_043720435.1 Bdellovibrionales bacterium | reverse complement strand
CCTTTGTTCGCCTCAACAACTGTGACTTTCGTGCCGAAGTTTGAGAGCATCGAACCAATCTCGAGACCGATGTACCCGCCACCAATGACGATCGCCGAATCGATTTTCTCTTCGAGTGCAAGACCGCCCGTCGAAGACAGAACGAGTTTTTCGTCGAATGGAAATCCAGGAATTTCGATCGGACGCGAACCTGTCGCAATCACAAAATTCTTTGCTGTCACAGAATCGGTACCGGCAGAAGTCTTCACGGTCAGTTCGGTGGTCGACTTAAACGACGCCTCACCGCGAATAATCGTGATGGTATTGCCCTTTAGAAGCTGCTCGACTCCGCCCGCCATACGATCACAAACGGATTTTTTCCAGGACTGCATCTGCTTCATGTCGATCTTCACATCGCCGGTGATCGACAGACCCATGGTTGGAGCATCGTGCTGCATCTTGTGCAGAAAATGGCCCGCTGTAATAAGCGCCTTTGAAGGAATGCAACCGACGTTCAAACAAACGCCGCCCATGAACTCACGTTCAATGATCGCAGTCTTCAGCCCCATCTGTGCCGAACGAATCGCGCAGACATAACCACCGGGACCAGCTCCAACCACGACAACATCAAAATTCTGTGCAGCCATAAAATCTCCAGAAGGTACCCGGTTCCTTTTGCAGAAACGGTGCGCCATTTGCGCCGTAAAAAAATGCCGCAGAAAGCTGCGGCTTCAGCAAAAATCTTTTAAAACCTAGATCATGTCCAGCATGAGAACGCCTGGGTTCTCGATTCGATGCATGAACGCCTTCAAGAAATTCGCAGCGACCGCGCCATCGATGAGGCGGTGATCGGCTGTGATCGTGAAGTTCATGACCTTGATTGAATCGAGAGTCATCGCGCCCGCAGCATCACGCTTGATCACTGGTTTTTCAGAGATCTTGTACATGCCCATGATCGCGACTTCTGGATGATTGATAATCGGAGTCGCATATTGACCAGCAACCGAACCGATATTCGTCACAGTGATCGTCGCACCCTTCATCTCGTCGAGAGCCAGTTTGCCTTCGCGTGCGCGCTTCGCGAGATCTAAAATCTCACGCGACAACTGCAGAATCGTTTTTTGATCTGCGTTCTTGATCACAGGAACGAGCAGTCCGTTTGGAGTGTCGGCAGCAAACGCCACGTTGAAGTACTTCTTGTAGACGATTTCGCCCGCTGCATCGTCGATCGACGCATTGAACATTGGGAAATCGCGAACTGTTGCAATCAACGCCTTCATGACGAACGGAAGATAAGTGATCTTCACGCCGTTCTTTTCACCGTACGCTTTTAATTCTTCGCGCATAGCCACGAGCGCCGTCACGTTCGCCTCGTCCATCAACGTAAAATGCGGAACAATGTGTTTCGCCATTTGCATGTTCTCGGCGATTTTCTTGCGAATTCCACGAAGTGCGACGCGCTCTTCGGCCGCGCCTGCCGGGCTCTGATAGCCAGGACGAGGGATTTGCAGAGCCTGCATTCCGCCGCCAGCAGCAGCAGCAGATCCGCCGTACGATGGAGTGCCGGCAGAAACCGCGCCGGCTCCGCCCGAACCCATAACGTCATCACGAGTCACTCGACCCGCAACACCAGTTCCGCGAATCTGATTGAGATCAACGCCCGATTCGCGCGCCAAACGACGTGTCGCCGGAGTCGCCAGAACTTTTGAATCAGTCACTGGTGGATATACATCTAAAGAAGATCCGCCCAAAGTCGATCTCCCAGCAGCAGCCGCAGGTGCTCCGCCAGTTTTCGCCATTACGGGTGTCGCTCCGCCGGGTCCCGCCCCGGCTCCACTGCTCTTCGCAGGCGTGCTCAGAGATTGGGCCGCAGACGAAGTTTTCGAAGGTGCCGAAGCACCCGCGCCCGCGCCGCCGGTCTCGACAACTAGCATAACGGCGCCAACTTCGATGACGTCGCCTTCTTTTTTACCAATCGAAACAACTGTTCCCGCAATCGGAGACGGAACTTCCACAGTCGCTTTGTCTGTCATCATTTCTGCAACGGGTTGATCAGGAGAAATCTTGTCGCCGACTTTCACAAGCCACTTTACAAGTTCGCCTTCGGTGACGCCCTCGCCCAACTCTGGAAGCTGTACATTCTTTGTAGCCATTCATCCCCACTTTTCAAAAATCCATTTTTGCTTCAAATATGAAAACTAGTTTCTGGTGTCCTAATCCGCCTGCAGACGTGCAGGCGGCAGTGAAGCCG
>JAYSST010000015.1:0-5473 GCA_043720435.1 Bdellovibrionales bacterium | reverse complement strand
TCCGGCACTCCTGCGCCTAAGGAAATGTCATGAAGTAGTATCTTCCTGACAGCACACTCATCGACGCTGGGGGTGGTTTCTTGACAGGACGTGAGTCGCGTTCATCTGCATGTGTGGAATGTTTGACGTGGATTTGTGCTTTGGTCTCGTCTGGGTCTGGATAATTTCCAGACTCAAGCCCAGAGAATGCGGGACTGAGGCCGAGGGAATTCGTTTTTCATAGGGGAAAACCAGACGGAAATCCTGTTGGAAAACGAGACATACTGGACCGTGACTAGACCGGTTTATTCGATATTTCCGCGCTGAAAGCGTCGGTTTACTGTAGTTCGCTCGTGAATTACGATCGAGTCGAATCTACGCATTTCCAGTGGCGTCGAATCTACGCACTTCAAGTGCGACGAACTCGGGTTCGTCTTCCATGATGTGATGCCCAGCCGATGGATGAGTGATCAGCTTTGAGTTTTTAACGATTCGATGCAGGTCTTCGCAGGCCGCCTGCTTTACCAGACGGTCACGAAGACCTCGAATGATCAGCAGCGGTGTTTCGAGCTTCGTGAAAAGCCTTGGCATCCTTGCGTCTGCGAGAAGCGCAAACGCCTTCAGGAACGCGGAACTCGAGTCGCCTTGATCACGAAATGGCTCTTGATAGAGCGCGACCAAAGCCGGTGTAATCAATTCCCGTCGTGAAATGACCTGCTGAAGGGCGGCCCGCACAGTTGCGAGCGAATTAACTCTATGAAGTCGATCACCGTATTTCGCGAGCGGTAAAAGTACGAGCGGCACGCGTTTAGGATCGACAGCGGGTGCAAGTGCAACCAGACCGCGAAACAGGTCGGGGCGACTTAAGGCTGCCGTTAACGAAATTGCGGCTCCCATGGAACTGGCGATGGCGAGCGGTCGATCGAGTTTCAAAGCATCGATGGCCTGTGCTAAATGCGTGGCTTGCTCGTCAAGAGTGTACGAAAAACTGCGCGGCTTCACGCTCGAACCGAAACCGAAAAAATCAACGCAAGTGATGCGGTAGTCGTTAGCTAACCAGGGCACCAGGCGACGGAAAATCACCATCGACGCACCAATTCCATGCAGACAAACGATATCCCGACCGTGTCCGGTCTGGCGGTAAGCAATATTCAGTTGCTTCGTGTTCGACGAATCCATCGGATAAAGCAGAGACTCGATCGAGATAAATTCTTTCGGTCCCATGCGTTGATCTAGATCCAGCTCATCTGATTCGCGCCCGATTTGTGCGGCGACGGCGGCGCCGAATGTTCGCCGTTGATTCGAGATCGTTATCCACACCTTCCAGACGATTACCGCCAGAATTAAGGAAAGCGCGATGGTGAAAACCGACCAGCTTATCTCAGTCAATTTCGCAAAAACGACAGAAGGCCATCGTTCCAGTTAGCTCATATTGCGCTTGTTGTTCGGACCGCGTGTGCACCGGAAAATATCCCATCGTGCACGCATGGCGCCTTCGGTCGTAATGACCACAGTCGTCACAGAAAAAAGCTGGGTTGTAGAGTTTGAAGTCTTTAGGATCAATTTGGTCTGTTCGCAAACCACGTTTGACCCGCATGTTTTGATAGGGGCTCGGGGTTTTGGGTTTGGAGTCGATATCGCTCAAGGTTTATCCAAACTTGCGTGACAGATTGACGGGCTTAAAATCGACCCCATGATAAGGGTGTCGGTCAAAAGACTCAAGCCTCCACGCAAGAGAAAGATCCACCAAAATGAGTGAAGTCGAAAAAATGACGGTGAAGGCCCAAGAGGCCATGCAGGCCGCTGCCAAGCAGGCTGAGGAAAAAAACCATTCGGCAGTAGAGCCTGAACACCTGCTGGTTCAACTTGTCAGCCAAACGGACGGATTTGTTCCTAATCTTGTGACGGCAGCTGGCGGGCAGCTTGGAGCTTTAAAACGAGACCTCGAGGTCGCACTGGCGCGCTTGCCGCAAGTTACCGGAGCTTCGAAACGTACTGTTGCAAGCCCACGCCTGGTTTCGGTTTTTAATCGAGCCGATGTCGAGATGCGGGCGCTCGGAGATCAGTTCATCTCGACAGAACATTTTTTACTCGCCAGCCTCAGCGATGCTGCGCCAGCCGATATTCAAAAACTTTTAAAATCGTCCGGCCTTTCTCGCAATAAAGTTGAAGAAGCCGTATCCAAAATGCGCGGCGGTCGTAAAATCACCGACGATTCACCAGAAGGAACGATGGAAGCACTAAAAAAATACGGGCGCGATCTGACTCAGGCCGCGAACGAAGGCAAACTTGACCCGGTCATTGGCCGGGACGAAGAGATTCGTCGAGTGATCCAAGTACTTTCGCGTCGGACAAAGAATAATCCGGTATTGATCGGCGAGCCGGGCGTTGGGAAGACGGCGATCGCAGAAGGTTTAGCTCTTCGAATTGTAAAGGGTGATGTCCCCGAATCGTTAAAAGGCAAAAAACTGATGTCGCTCGATATGGGCGCGCTGATTGCCGGTGCAAAATACCGTGGAGAATTCGAAGATCGCCTGAAAGCTGTGATCAAAGAAGTGGTAGATGCGGCCGGTGGGATCATTTTGTTTATCGATGAATTGCACACCTTAGTGGGCGCCGGAAAATCGGAAGGCTCAATGGACGCTAGCCAGCTGTTAAAGCCAGCGCTTGCCCGCGGCGAACTTCGTTGTATAGGTGCAACGACCCTCGACGAGTATCAAAAGTATGTCGAAAAAGATGCTGCCCTCGAACGTCGCTTCCAGCAGGTCATGGTGAACGAACCGTCGATCGAAGATGCGATTACGATATTGCGAGGTCTCAAAGAAAAATACGAAGTGCATCACGGGGTCCGAATTCGCGACTCGGCGTTGATTGCGGCTGCAAAACTATCGCACCGCTATATCACAGCTCGATTTTTGCCCGACAAGGCGATCGACTTGATGGACGAGGCTGCGAGTCGACTGTCGATTGAAATTGGCAGCGTTCCTGCCGAAGTCGACACCCTCGAGCGCGAACGCATGCAGCTTCAGGTCGAGCGTGAAGCCATGCGCCGGGAAAAAGATGAGGCGAGTCTCGAACGCCTCGAGCTGATCGAAGAAGAGTTGGCGGTGCTTGACGAGAAGATCGCAAAACTTCGCTCGCAGTGGGAAGCCGAGAAAAAAGGCATCAACGAACTCAAAGAGACTAAAGAAAAAACGGATTCGGTTCGCCTCGACATTGAACGCGCCGAACGTTCAGGTCAGCTCGAAAAAGCGGCCGAGTTGAAATACGGACGCTTGCCCGAACTCGAACGAAAATTAAAGCAGTTGAATGAAGCGGCCGAGAGCAAAGCTCCATCTGACAATCGCATGTTGCGTGAAGAAGTAGGACCAGAAGAAATCGCAGAAGTCGTAGCGAAGTGGACCGGGATTCCTGTCAGTCGCATGCTTCTCGCCGAACAAGAGCGGCTTTTAAAAATGGAAGATTCGCTTAAAAATCGTGTCGTGGGGCAAGATCACGCTCTCACCGTTGTCGCTGATGCCATTCGCCGTGCACGTGCAGAAATTTCGGATCCGAATCGTCCTGTTGGTTCATTCCTATTTTTGGGCCCAACCGGAGTCGGTAAAACCGAGACCGTCAAAGCGGTCGCCGAATTTTTATTCGATACCGAACAAGCGGTGATCCGCATCGACATGAGTGAATACATGGAAAAGCATTCGGTCGCTCGGCTCGTTGGCGCACCTCCGGGTTATGTTGGATACGAAGAAGGTGGGCAGTTGACCGAACAAGTTCGTCGCAAACCCTATTCTGTCGTGCTGTTCGACGAAATCGAGAAAGCGCACCCTGACGTTTTTAACATTCTGCTGCAGGTTTTGGATGACGGTCGACTGACCGACGGCCAGGGGCGTACGGTCGACTTTAGGAACGTTGTTCTTGTCATGACTTCGAACATTGGCTCGACGGTGATCATGGATCCGGAGCTAAAGCCCGAACAGCGCGAAAAGCTCATTCAAGAGGCGCTTCGCGGTCATTTCCGTCCTGAATTCTTGAACCGCATCGACGAAACTGTGATTTTCAATCAGCTGAAACCCGATCAACTGAATGGAATCGTGAAGATTCAGCTCGATCATGTCATCGCTCGTCTGGCCGACAAAAAAGTCGATCTGCATTTCAGTCCCGAGGTCAGAGTTTGGCTCGGCTTAAAAGGTTACGATCCCGTCTTTGGTGCGCGTCCATTGAAACGCGTAATCCAAAGTCTGGTGCTGAATCCTTTGGCGAAAGACCTCATAGCGGGAAAGATTAAGCCCGGTGAAAAAGTGAGCGTTATTCTGAAAAAAGCCGGTGCTGAGGAAGGCCTCGCGTTTCAGGTCGACGCTGTTCACTGAGGTCGGTCACGTAAATAGATGACCGCCTGCTTGGCCTTTGCGACGTCAAATTGCCAAACGACGTTGTTTTTTTCAAGTTTTCGCCACGTCTTCATGATCGGATCAATCAGATGAGGGTCGATGTTTTCGCTTTCCCGAATCGTTCTGACGCGGGAGATGAAGTCGCGAAGTCTAAGCGCGTAGCTTTGGTGCACAGTAATTCGAGTATCTAATTCGGCAGAGTGATCGACCAGCCAAAAGCCTGCAGCCCCATCGATCGCAGAAAACTGGTCGCCGGACCCACGCATTTCCTGAATCAGTCGCTGATGTCGGTCCGTACCGCGTTCGGCTAAGGGATAACGCTGCCGCAGCGGACCGGCGTTAGTTTCAATCCAATCCTTTTGCTCGACCAGTTCAATCGCGAACTTTTGTGCATTCGCGAGTTCAGTCTCGAGAACGGTTTCGATGTAGGAGAGGGGATAAAACTGCTCGCCGATAAAAAGGTCTTTAAATTTTTCTATCTCTGAAAAAGAGTCTGTAAGATCTGACTTCGTAGCGGGGTCAAACGTATTTCTGATCAGATCAATGTATTCGGATAAGTTTTTTGCACCTTTGTTGTCAGCTTTGTAGTCGTCGACTATTTTTCGCCACGCTTTGAGTTGAATTGACGTCGCCCATTTGAAGCGTTCGCATAGCGCTTCGGGGTGCTCATACTTTAAGAACATTGCACACACCGTCGAGATTACGTTTCCGTTGGAAAGTGACTCAATGCTTTTAAAGTTTTCCACGTCAGATCGTCCGGTCATGACTGGAAAAAAATACGGCTGAATTCGTTTTTCAAAGTATTCTTTAAAACAAGTGCGCTCGCCAAAAAAATTAACAAGATAGTCACAGGCGTGCGTGTAGAATTGTCCGACGCCGTAAGATGTATCTAGCGACTTCTGATCTCCATGAACGGTGTCACCCTTAACATTTATTTCGACATAGGATTTTGTTTTCAGAGCCAATGAAAAACCGCGGTTGAAACTTGGGTCCACGACATGATCGCCAATGTTGTTAACAACCAGGACCGGCTGGCTTATCCCTTCCGCCGTAGCAGAAATTCCTTTCGAAAAAATTTGCCGAGCCAACTGAGAGACTTCACAGCCCAT
>JAYSST010000014.1:0-5478 GCA_043720435.1 Bdellovibrionales bacterium | reverse complement strand
CGTGTCGGCAAAAGCCGGTAGCACTTCGACAGTCGCAGCGCGATCGGTGTCGGCATCGAGCGAAGGCAGTTCTTTCAACTCAAGCATCAACCCAACCACGGGCAGCGAGATAAATTGTTTTGCAGTTTTCATCGGCGGCGGCGATCTCGCGGGAAACAGTTGCACTGTCGGAACTTCAGCGGCCGATGCGACGACAATTAGGTTTGGACCGAACGTTGGTTTCATTCCTGCGGGAAGCGCAATTTCGATCGATACTCCACCTGGACCGCGCATGATTTATGTTGTCGGTCTGCGGGCCGCGACGACAGCGGCTTGTTCGAATTATTCGGGAGAGCCCGACAGCGCGAATCTTTCTGAACCGTTCCTGATCGCATCACAACCCGCAAATATTATTTCGGGCGCAAACACCGTTGCCATTACGGCCGCGCTGAATTCTTCGAAAAAAGTTCTCGACTGCCAATTCTTGAATCCTGGCGGTGGTGGTGGTGGTGGTAGTGGTGGCGGAAGTCCATTTGGCGACAAGCGCGACGGCAGCCTTACTGCGCTCTCGAGTATTGGCTCGATGCAAGCCGGAACTACGGCCCTGGCGTCTGCGGCAACGAATCACTCGGGAACTTCGCCCCTATTACCTTCGAAAGTCGTCGGTGCTTCACGCCGAATTTCGAACATTGCATCGTCAGGTGCGGACGCGGGTCGGGCCATCACCGTTGCGACCGGCTTTGCGGTCGCGGATTTTCAAGCTGGCGATGAAGTCGTTTGGTACGTAGCCGGCGGCGCTCGTGTCGGTTTTTCTGTAGATGATCCGGTCAACGGCGCCTGCGGGGGTTCGCTGTACACGGGCCGCTATGGTACGGCACGAATTACAACCGTTCCGAACACGACCAGTATGGTTCTCGATCGCCCGATTTCCGGTTCACCTGCGACAATCCAGAATTCGCATCTCACGGCACCGCCAACAGCAACTGATTACTGCACGCTGGTCCTCGCGCGCGTTTCGAGCTTCGATACGATCACTCTCGCAGGTGGAAACAATCTAACGATTTTGGCAGAGCCATTCGATTACACGAACGGGAAGGGTGGCATTGTCATGATCCGAGCTGAAACCATATCAGTCGACTCGGGTTCAACGCTAACGATAAGCGGCTCGATGGCTGGCTTCAACGGCGGCGTCGCGACTGGCGGTCCTTATCAGGGCCAAGGCCTGAACGGTTTCGGAACGATAACACAAACCTTCAATTACAACGGCGGAGCTCCCGGGAATGCTTCAACAGTCGGCGGAGGTGGAGGCGGTCAGGCTGGCGCAGGAGCTTTCGGCGTTGGAGCTGCGAGTACGGCCGGAGTTGGTGGTTCTCCCTTGAATCATTGTATGGGGGGTCTCCCGTGCAAACCGCTCGACGACCAAAAGGCCTTTATGGCTGGTGGCGGCGGAGCGGCCGGAACCGCGAATGGTGGAGCAGGCGGCGGGGTCGTTCTCGTTTTCGCACGCAACATTATTGGTAACGGAATCGTTACCGTTGAGGCGAAGGGTGGCAACGGTAGCGCTGCGACGATGACAGGTTCAGGCGGCGGCGCGGGGGGCACGATCGGCGTTGTTGTTCAAAATCGCACGGTGGCTTCGTTGAACCTTGACGCAAAAGGCGGGAACGGCGGAACTAGTGCGGCAAATGGTGGTGGTGGCGGTGGTGGCGTCGTAAACCTTCACAAATGCTTGGCGACCTTTACCGGTTCAACATTCACTAATATTCCAAAAGGAACGAACGGCGTGGGTGGATCTTCGGGAGTGTCTGCGACCGATATCGCACTCGCATGCGGAATTCCGTAATTACGGACGCGGGCCCGGAAGTTCGAGCGGCCCAAGCTTAGCACTCTTCACAGTCAAGACACTGATCGGGCGCTGCAGTTCTCTCGCAGCGCTCATGTCGAGCGGGCCGAAGGCGCCTGGAAATGCGCGTACGCTTGCGAGCTTCTCTTGAAGATCAACGCGCGATCCGGCGCCTGATCCGATCATCTGTCGCAACAACAAACCTGAATCGTAAGCCTGCGCTTCGATCATGCCCGGCTCTTCGCCAAATGTTTCTTTAAATTCGCGAACAAATTGCGACGCCTGAAAAGAACGGTCACCCGTATACAGGCCATCGACGATTATCGCGTTCTCCACAAACTTTTGCCCACGGCTGACGAAATTTGGGTTGTTCCAGAGATTTGTTCCGAGCAATCGCAGATTGTCGACATCGTTGTAAGCAAGCATCGGAGCAATTTGTCCTGCGGCTTTCGCGCTATCGGGAATAAACAGCGCATCGAAGTCGACGATCGGCGGCAGAATTTCTTCAGGAGCAATTGCACCCTGGCGCGAATTTCGTTTCGGGTTTTTCTCTAGGTACTGGCGATAGCGAAGGTTGTATTCGTTTGAGCGATCTTCGACGTAGTAATTTCCGACAAGTCGTTGAACATGCGTGCGGAAATCGGTTTCTTTCGGATCGTAAGACTGAACAGCTGTGATGTCTCCGCCGCGAATTCGAACTGCGTCCCAGAAAAAGTTCGCGAATTCAGTTCCGTACGGATCGTTCGGAAATAAAATTGCAAAACGCTTAAGACCGAGATTTTCAATCGCCACAGCTGCGAGACGCTCGGCCTGCATCTGACTCGTAAGTGCGTTTCGAAAAACAAAATCGCCGATTTCTGTGAGGCCTGCTTTTTGGCCCATCATCATCGCAGGTATTCCGAATTCCTGAGCCTTGCTTGCTTCGGCGCTTGCCGTTTTCGAAAGAAGCCCACCGACAACGGCAATGGCGTTGTCTTCGATCACCAGCCGTTCGACACCTCGGCGCGCGATATCGCCATTTCCTTCGCTATCAATAACAGCAAGTCTAAAGCTCGAATTTTTTCTGTTCGGACCATAAATTCCAAGTCCGAGCTGAAGGCCACGAAGTGCACGATACCCTACCGACTGCTGCTTTCCGCTGAGAGGAAGTACAGCCCCAATCGTTTGCGAATTGACCCGGCTTCGCGAATCGATCTGAGTAATAAGATTTGTCGCGCGTTCCGCAAGCTCCGTACCTGGGACCATCGAAATTACATCTTGAAATGCCGAGCGCGCTTTCGACAGCAGCCTCTGCTCAGCAAAGGCAAGACCCATTCGGTACTTTGCCGTCGGCCGCAAGAATCCAAAAGCGCTGCGGTCTGCAACTTCACGAACGTCATCTTCGCTAAGTCGAGTATCGAGTAAATCTTGTGCGGCAACTCGATACTTTTCCTTACGTCTTTCATCAGGAGTCTGGTCGACCAGATTGACGTAAAGTTCGATCGCCGCGAGCACTTTGTTTTCGGCAAGCAGGGCTTCGCCGCGAAGTTCATCGGCATCCAGTTTCTGTGCAGGTGTTGCCGTTGCCGAGCGACGAATTTTTTCGGTGAGGTCAGCAACTTCAGCAAACTTGCTAAAACGCAGATTGATTCGCGCCGCGCGGATCAACGCCTCGCCTTCATGCGGACTCGCAATTTCACTATTTGCAACGGAGAGATAAGCTTTCAGAGCGTCGTTCCACTGCTGATCGCGTTCAAAAATCTGTCCCATCATCATAGCAGCATCGTCTGCGAGATCGGACTCTGGTGACGTCGTCAGGACTTTCTTCAAGCGAGCGAGGGCCGTTTTTTGATCGCCCTTGTCGAGGGCCGTTCGTGCCTGTTTGAAATCCTTTTCAACAACCGGTGGAGCCTTAGTCGGTGGTCTTCGTGTCGGTGCCGTCTGACAGCTTGTTAAAAACCCTAGGGCGCCGAACGCGATTGCCATCATCGCGCGTTGACACATCCGAACTTGAGCCGGGCTTAAAAACTGATTCTGCAAACCTATATTTCCACTCAATTGCATCGCGGCCTTCTTGTCGCGCCTAAAGCGCGCTACTTCTGTCGCGCCTAAGGCGCGCTATTTCTTCTTCAGGCGTTCAACTTTTTCTTGGAACGATTTCACCATCGGACCAGGCCGAACGCTCAAAGCAAAGCGCTTTAAAAGTTCCCGCTGATCATCGGTAAGGTCTCGTGGCACGTCGATCAGAACTTTTACGAGCAGATCGCCCATTGCCGCGCCGCCCTGACCAACAGCGGGAAAACCTTTGCCCTTCAAACGGAAGATTTGTCCCGAAGGAGTTCCCGGCGGAATTCGAAGTGAAGCCTTACCCGTGAGCGTTGGGATTTCGATGACAACGCCATTCACTGCGTCGACAAAATTCATCGGAACTTCAAGATGCACATCGTTTTCGACACGTTTGAACAAGGTGTGTTCGGCAACGTTTACGATAACGTAAAGATCACCCATCTGATTTCCTGCGGGAGGCGCATCGCCTTCGCTTCGAAGCTTCAATCGTTGGCCGGGCTTTACGCCAGACGGAATTGTGATCGCAAGTTTCGCCGTTTCTTCGCGGCCTCCGCGTTGACGCACGAAACTAATTGTTTTCTCAGTTCCAGTTGCGGCTTCTTCGAACGTGATCGTGATCGTATATCGAAGATCTGCGCCGCGAGTTTTTGAACCACCGCGCGGACCCTGTTCGCCCGGGCGCGGACCACGTGCTCCTGCTCCGCCGCGAAAGGCTTCGCCGAAAATGTCTCCGAAGATATCTTGAAACGATTCTGGTCCCGACGATCCAAAGCCACTGAAAGTTTGATCTTCGAAGCCACCGTAACCGCCACCACCAAATGGATTGCCGCCGCGGAAGGGGCCGCCCGCGCCAGCGCCTGCGCTAGAGAATGCGGCGAAGCCGTGTCCAAACTGGTCGTACTGTTGTCGTTTTTGCACGTCGCTCAAAATGTCGTAAGCTTCGCTCGCTTCCTTGAAGCGTTCTTCCGACTTTTTATCGCCTTGATTTTTGTCGGGATGAAATTGCACTGCGAGCTTACGAAACGCTTTCTTCAGCTCGTCCGGAGTCGCAGTTCGCTTTACTCCAAGAACTTCATAGTAATCGCGCTTATTTGCCACGGCTAAGTACTCTTCCCTTTCGCCACGACAACTTGACCAGGCCGAACGACACGTTCATGCATCTTGTAGGGCTTCTTAAATACTCGAGCAACATGGCCCGGCGCCAGGTCCGCCGTTTCTTCGCTGCTCAGAGCTTCGTGATGGGCAGGATTAAACGGTGTTCCCAGGGCCGGAATCTCTTCAATGCCGTGTCGCTGAAGTGTGGTCTTGAGTTCGTTCGCTGTCATCTCGATGCCTTTTCGAAAGGCGCCCATATTTTCTGGTGTCGCGTCGAGTGCGAGGGCCGTTTCGAAAATGTCGAGGACGTTGAGTAAGTCGACGACAAGGCGTTCTGATCCGTACTTGCGAATGTCTGATCGCTCTTTGATTGCATTCTTTTTGTAATTTTCGAATTCAGCGTAAAGGTAAAGAAATTCTGTTCGCACTTTAGCGAGCTGTGTCGCGCAATCGATCTCAGACTCCGGTTTCGGTTCAGACGCGTCGACTCCCGGCTCGGTAATGTCGGGATCCTC
>JAYSST010000013.1:0-2246 GCA_043720435.1 Bdellovibrionales bacterium | reverse complement strand
ACGCTGATGCATTCGACGAGACGACGCTTGATGACGTCCGTTGGATGATCGAACGAATTGGGCGACTCACCCGCGCCGATTTCAAAGAGATCGTTGATGCGGGCATGTATCCGCCAGACATCGCAGCGATCATCTATGAGAAAACCTTAGCGCGAAGAAACAACCTTGTTGCCCAAGCGGGTGTCGGAAAACGCCTGAGCGAGCCAAAACTTCCGTTCAACTTGAATGTGAGTGTGGGAGCCGTTCAAGAAGGCAAAGTGACGCAAGAGCGCTACGATGGTTATGCCCTGCGTTTTACACATGGTGATCCCGAGTCGCCGCTGCAAACGGACGACATCGTTCGATTTGTGAAAATTGAAGCGACTTCGGCCATGATTCACCAGCTCGCGCAAATGGTGAACGCGAAGCTCGAAGTTTTTAAAATGGACAAGCTGCTGCAGCAGCGCAGTCGCGATTTGTACCAGGGTTTTCTCGACTATATCGCGAGCAAACCTACGAAGCCCTACGTGCAGCCAATTTCAACTTGGGGCGGGCCAATCGGCGGCGCCTCGGTCAACGCATCTCGATCCATCGTTACCGGTTCTTATTTCGGAGATCAGTCGAGCGACTTCCGTGTTAGTCTCGTCGACCAAGTTTCTGCAGGCGCGCGCATTGGTTATTTCTTAGGAGTCGACGGAGTTCCAAAAGTCATCCCGGGCATCGGCGCAAACCTATCGGTCATACGCAGTTATGTTCACGTTCGTCCGATTCCAAGTATGGAAGCGGCATCGAAAAAAGACTGGGACGAGTTATGGGTACCTGGCTTCATGAAAGGTCTCGGGGCCTCGCTCGCGATTTCAAGTGCAGAGAAAGAAGAAGATCGCGTTAAAGAAATGGGCGATAACGTCACCAAGTTTCTTGAAGAGTTGAAAGAGAACGAGACGTTCACGATCACTGATACGGTTGCTTTAGGCGCAAACGCATCGGTCGTTGTTCCACTGACAACGTTACTCGGTATCGACCCGGTGTCTTACGCTGCGACCATCGTGATCGGTGCGTCAGCCAACCAGGTCGTACTTCGCCGAACGACATTCACTCGCGAAGGTGGGCTGATTAAGATCTACCTTCAGAACATCGGTTCGCAAATGGCTGGCGTTGCACTGGATGTAAATCTTTGGATGAACATCATGCGCCTGTCGTACACACACAAGTGGGGACAAGCGCGCACTCGCGCGTTCCACCTCGACGAAAAGCCGACCGAGGATAAAAAACTTCGCAATTCGATTCTGGCGATCAAAGGTATCTTGAGTTCAAACAACTCCGAGCTGCTGGAATCGAATTTTCATCCGTACAATTTAGATCACCGTACAAAAACTGAAATCTCGGACGGCAAGTTTTTGTTCTGGCGTTGGACCAACATCGAAGAGTGGCACCGCGTGAAAGTGCGTCCACCGAAAGATGAAGAAAAGGGAATCATAGATACGGCGAAGTATCAGCGCACGTTGTTTAGTCATCGAATCCTGAAACGCACCGGTCGCAACTATTACGCCTTCTTGGGAGATGTTCTTGATGGACTCGTTCAGAATTCTACATTTTGGAAGCCAGGCATTTTAAGTGGCGGCGGCGGTTCGAATCCAAAGGACAGTTTCTTCGGAAACGCTCGTTGGAATACGACCGCAACCGAAGCTGAAGTGACCAAGGGTCGCGAAGGTAATCCGGTTACGACGATCGAGAACTTCTGGGCAGGATGGGACCTCTCGAAAGCAGATCTCTTCAAGACGATCGACGGTATCGACGCGCGGGTTAAGAACCTGGGCCTTTCTCTGCCTCTGATCGATCGCAACGTGTTCAACGACATGAAGCGCCTGCAGCTCTATGAGATTCGATCCACATTCATCATCTACGAAAAGGGAATGCAGAACCTTCGAGCGAAGCTGCTCGCAAAAGGCAACGGCGAGGATGGCGGATTGCGCCGGATGTTCGGCTGGGATGACTATTCTGGAAATGACAAAGAGATCGTCGAGAAGATTTTGATCCCTCTCTACGGACAAGCACGATTCGACGATTTTTGCCTCGCGCAAAAGTTGTCTGGTGGCGAAAACAGTGGCACAGCAAAAGGCAATTCGTACCGAGGCGTCGACTACGAGTGCATCATGCCGTGGATGTGGGAAGTTTTGGCTCTTCGTCGAAAGTACCCAGAAGATCGCGAAGAGCGAGTCAAATGGGCAACGCGCATGATGTCGTATCTCGACAAGAATGCAGAGTTG
>JAYSST010000012.1:0-5516 GCA_043720435.1 Bdellovibrionales bacterium | reverse complement strand
CGTACTTGTCGGCATCGATTTGCAGCAGGTGCGCTGCATGCTGGTTGATTGTCGTGATACGTTCTTCCTGATCCACAGAAACAACGCCCGTGGTAACGTGCGAAAGAACGACTTGAACGTACCGACTGTGCTCGTCCAGTTGCTCGAGAGTACTCGTCAAGTTTCTATTCGCCTCCAGCACTTCGCGTTTCGAGCGGTCGAGATGACCGACCATCTGATTGAAACTTGCGACGAGGTGATTGACTTCTTTTGATCCCGAGCGAATTCCGACGGGCTGGTAGTCGCCCTTCGCAATCCGCTTCGTGGCGGATCCAAGCAGTTCAAGTGGAATAGATAGTTCTCTCGCTAGACGAAAGCCAAACCAGGTCGCACATAACAAGATAACGAGAGTCATCAGCGACAGAATAATGAGGTAAATCGATTTAATGGGATATTCGAGCGGGTTCACATTTCTGAACTCTTCGTGTGCGGCCGAAATGTCGTCAATTTTTGATATCAGCGAAATCGGAATAAAGGTCGAGACGACGAGAGCCCCACGTTCGGACTTTCGGTCGACGGGAACAATAACCCGAACGAGGTTTCCCTCACCGAAGTGGTGAATCGTGCTCGACTCGGAACGCGCGGACACACCGTTTCGTAAAAACTCGAGCGACACTGGTGGAATTGCCGGGATCGACTCGTCTGTCGACAAAGACACGACCCGCGCGGCGAAGAGCCCAGGGTAATATTCGACCGAGTCGATGTTGAATCGAACTCGGCTCGCGTCGATGATGCGGGTCACGGGCTTACCCGATTCGCGCTTAAGATCAGACGCGATAATTTTCGCAAAATGGAAGTTCTTACGCTTCGACGAGAAAACGTATTCTTGATTCACTTCGAGCGAGTTACTAAGAACCGATGCCATCCGAACCGAAAACCATTTATCGAAGCTCGAATTGATATAAAAAACGGAAACCAAAAACATAAGAGCTGTCGGCACCGATGCAAACGCGACAAACGCGGCGATCAGCTTACCCTTAAGCGAGCTTCCGACAATTTTTCCGCCGCTCTCAACAAAAACCTTCACGACGTTTCGGAAGATCAGGAAGAACAATAGCAAAAGTAGAATGATGTTGAAGTTGACGAGGCCAAAGAAAAAGATCGAGTGAACGAAGGGCAGCTGCTGACTGATATTCGCGAGTTTGATTTCAACGAGCGTCAAAACCACGACGAGAATTGAGAGACCGACGATCAGTGCGATCTCACGTTTTCGTTTCTTGAATTCTTTCGGTGCGAGCTGGTTTAACAGGATCTCTACTTTCGCGAAGTCTTGTTTGATTTCTGGCTCGAAATGAAGCGCAACAAACTGACCATCTCAACTGCGACCTCGGCCGCTTCTTCACCCTTGTGACCGTGATGTCCGCCGATGCGATCAATTGCCTGTTCTAGATTTTCCGTCGTAAGTACGCCAAAGACAACCGGCTTGCCCGTTTCCAGTTGAAGGTGGGTGCACCCAAGATCTACGGCATTTACCACCGACTCGTAGTGCGTCGTTTCGCCACGAATCACGCAGCCCAGTGCAATCACGGCATCCGAACCCGACTTTAGGAGGGCGCGCGCCGCAGTTGTAATTTCAACGGCTCCCGGAACGCTCACAACACGTATTGCACTCGGTTTAACTCCGAGCGACCGCAAGGTGCGCACGGCCCCTTCTTCAAGTTTCGATGTGATATCGCTATTAAATCTGGCGGTGACGATCGCAATTTTCATCTTCGAACCGTCGAGCCCGCCCCGCAGAGTCTCGTACTTACCCTGTAAAGCGGCTTTCAATGTCAGTGCCGAGTCGCGCTTCTTCTGATCTGCGTTGCGTTTCATCTATTCCTCGACCGAAGAGTAAACGTGGCCCATCTTTTCTTTTTTCACCTGCATGTAGGCAGCGTTGTTCGCGTGAGTGGCCACGACGAGCGGAACACGCCCAACAACCTCAATGCCGTAACCCTTGAGACCAATTCGTTTTGATTCGTTGTTCGTTAGGAGTCGAACTTTTTTGAGTCCGATGGCTCGCAAAATCTGCGCACCGATTCCGTAATCACGTGAATCAGGTGGAAATCCAAGATGTAGATTCGCCTCGACCGTGTCGAGTCCGCTGTCTTGAAGTGCGTAAGCGCGAAGCTTATTGACGAGCCCGATGCCGCGACCTTCTTGACGAAGATAAAGAATCACACCGCGACCTTCATTCGTTATCATTTCCATCGCTTTGTGCAGCTGTGGTCCGCAATCGCACCGCGTGCTGCCGAAGACGTCGCCGGTCATGCATTCCGAATGCACGCGCACTAAACACGGTTCACCCTGCGCAATGTCGCCCAGCTGAAGCACTACGTGCTCGGTCCCGTCGAGCAGACTGCGGAAAGCTTTTACTTTAAAGGCCTCGCCGAATCTATTCGGAAGTTTCGCGTTTGCGACTTCTTCGACGAGCGACTCGTTCTCGAGACGATAGCGAATGAGGTCGACGATCGTTCCGATTTTTAGATTATGTTTCTTTGCGAAGACACGAAGATCGCCGACTCGAGCCATTGTTCCGTCGTCATTCATAACTTCACAAATCACGGCCGCAGGTGAAAGCCCTGCAAGCTTGCAAAGATCGATGCTGCCTTCGGTGTGACCGGCGCGTTTCAGAACCCCGCCATCTTTTGCACGGATCGGAAAAATGTGTCCCGGAGTAATCACATCGCTTGGTTTTGCATCGAGCCGACTCGCAATGCGAATCGTATGAGCGCGATCAGCCGCACTGATCCCGGTGCTTATGCCTTTCGATGCTTCGATGCTGACGGTGAACGCTGTTTTGTTCGGCGAAAGGTTTGCATCTTCGCTGACCATCTGCGGAATGCCAAGGCGTTCAATTTGCTCGTGTGTCAGAGAGAGGCAGACAAGCCCGCGAGCCTCTTTCACCATGAAATTGATAGTCTCTGGAGTCACAAAGTCAGCTGACAAAACGAGGTCGCCTTCATTCTCACGATCTTCATCGTCGATCAGCACGACCATGCGTCCACAGCGAATTTCGTTTATCAGTTCTTCGGTCGTGTTCATACGTTCTCTTTTTCACTGGCGCGTGTGTTCATCGTGCCTTCGGCGCGTGTGTTCATATACGTATCTACGGATTGTGCGAGGGCTCGAGCAAAGACGTCGACTTCGATATTCACGAGATCGTCTTTTTTTAAAAAACCTAAATTGGTTCGAGTCAGAGTCTCGGGAATGAGACAGTGCGAAGCCGTGCCGCCATCGACCGAATTGACAGTGAGGCTGACTCCGTTCAATGCCCAACTGCCTTTCTTCCAAACCATCGCACGCAAGTCGGCAGGAATCTCGACGTCGACGATTCGCGTACGATTGTTTTCTGGCCCCGTATCTTCGACCCGAACGACTCGCGCCGCTCGGTCGACGTGTCCGGACACGAGATGACCATGAATGCGATCACCCATTCGAAGACTCCGCTCGAGATTGACGATCCGACCGACAAGACCTTCGGCGCCTCGCTCGGAGGTCGAAGTTTTCCAATTCGTGACCGCGAGTGTCTCGGCGGCAAGAGCGAATAAAATCGTTTTCTCGTCAAAGGATTCGACCGTGAGGCAGACACCATCGGTGGCGACAGAATCGCCGACCGATAAATCGTTGAAAGTAGCGGGTCGCGCGACCCAAATTCGCGTCAGCTTCTCGTGCAAAATTTCCTGGACGCGAACGATCGCAACCCTAGTTTCTACGATACCTGAAAACATAATCCGCACTATGGTGCGGCGCGCGCTAGCTAGTCAATCGGAAGCCTTAAGTTTGCCCCAGTTGAGCCTAGATTGAATTAAACACCGAATTCCGCTCTCGACGAGCTAAGAAATAGAATAAGAACCAAGCGATTTTTAACACCCCAGAAAATCCTCGCGGGTCAAGAGAACCCTGCTAGCTATTGAGTAAGCTTTGGGCCGTAAGTTTGCCCAGGGGTCGATCCACTCAATGCCAACTGCGCAAACCTAATCAACGCTGTTAATTGACGCGTTCCCAGGTTGTCCCCCCGGGGTACCGGTAAAAGCTGCCGTCGCGAGACTTTAAGATTGTCATTCGGTTAGGAGCCACGGCTTGAAGTATGTCCATCGCTGTATCGAGTAGTGGAACAACGGTCGTTTTCGAATTCGGGTCTGTTAGATTTTGCTTCGACATGAGGCCCGCATCGATAACGACCGCACTGCTGTCGAGGTCGGGCACGTGAATTCGAAGGCCCAGTCCGTGGCTCACGTCCCCATCGAGCAACACGATACCGTCTTCGACGACTCCTCTCGCTTTGCCCGAAAGAAGAACGATTTCCTTCCCAGCTGGTTCGAGCTGCACCCGAATCTCGAGACGTGGAAATTCGTAAGCCCCCTGCCCGTTTGGCAGTTTTGCCACTCGACGGATTTCCTGTGTTCCAACGCCACCGGCTCGTGGAATATCGATTTCAAACACAAGCCTTCCGTTCGTTGATCGATCGACGTTGAGGTTGCCATTCAAGGCTTTCGTAATCTCTCTGATTTTGCTGTCGCCCTCGGGCGTCCATAAAACAAGTGCGACAGGCTCACGCGTTGGGGCGAGACGAGCATACTCAACTGCGCACTCTTGAGCAGGGTTTTGCTTTGAACGTAGGTCCGCTTTTAAGTTCGGAGCGATCACGAAAACAGCGACCGCGACCGTGAGACGATCTGCGAAATAAACCCATCGAGCCATCAAACTTTATCGGAGTTGCGAGAGAAACCGCGCATCAGACTTTCGTCCAATTGCATCTGACATCGGATGGCGTCGACTTGAGTCCACTTGGAAGGTTCTCTTTTTGCAATTTCATCCATGACAATGGCAATTGGTCCCCAGCTCCCATTTCAATGCTTTTCGCATCAGAGCTGCCGCTCGTGGGCACCATCCGTCATTATGTTTGTCGGTGTGCTACTCGCTTTGGTCTTTGCACCACAGGAATCGACGGCCGGTTCGACCTACTTAGAATATGATCAGATCGATTGGTCGGCGCACAAACCTGCGCAAAAGCAACTCACCGAAGGACTTAAAAAACTGGGCGCTAAAGCTGCCGCGGGTTGGGTATTTTCGGAGTTTAATCTATTTCAATACAAGGAATCGATCTACCAAATCTCGAGCCTTCGAAAACCCAAATTAACGCTTGTTTACATACACGGACTTTATGGCGGTGCTGACCAATTCAGAAGTTTTGATCAACATATGATAAGCAGTGGCTCGAACGCGAGTGCGATTCTCCTTACGCTTCCTGGGCACTACATAAAGGGGACGATTGGACAACCGGTCGTGAATGCAACGAAACAAGAATGGACCAAGGCCGTTATGTTAACGATGCACACTCGGTCGGCTTTCTTGCCAATTTGCTGGGAATGGAAGCCCCGAAGGGCGTCTCGGTTTCGATGGGCTGTGAAGTCTCTCAGTTGGCTCGGCAAATTTTTTCGAAAGGAATTTCTGCTACGGCGGAAGGGATAAGCCAGCCGGTCCTGGTTGTT
>JAYSST010000011.1:0-2268 GCA_043720435.1 Bdellovibrionales bacterium | reverse complement strand
GTATCGGCGTCGGCGAATATGGTACTTCGCACTGATCGTTGCTCGGTCGCGTTCGACCTGCTGCGTTCTCGCGAAGGAAATCGAAAACGGCCCACCCCGAATTCCACGCGCCGCGATCGAGCCACTCTTCGACGCGTGCGGGGTGAACTGGCTTGTTGGTCGACGAATCAAAAGCAAGATCAGGATGTCCCGGGGAAAGATTGTTCAAAAAACAAACCTTTTGGAAAATTTCGTGATCCATAAATTGAGGTGACGACGGTTTGTCGCTCGAAATTTGCGCGAGGCATTTGTCGCGAATGCCGTTGAGCATCTGTCCGCCGTGTTTACCCATGAAACTCGATACTTCTGGCGGAAATTTAACTCGAGTACCTTCCATCGCCATCCAGATGAGATAATTGCCGGCAAGGTTTCGGCCGGCTTCCGCTCCGATGCCGTCAAAGGTTTTCAAGTTCTCGCCTTTTCCGCCAAACATACCGTCAGTGAAATTCGCAACTCGAACACTTCCGCCGGACCATGTTAAAATTCCGCGAGCAAGAGCCGAATCTCCGTCGCCCTTTGGTCCGTGGCACTTTACGCATGTGTTGCGAAAAAAGTACGAGCCAGGTGTTGTCGAATAAACTTCGCCGAACGGGCGTTTCGGTTTATCTCCGCGCATCATCCACGGGCGGCGCTGTTCGGCGGGCAAATCGACCACTGGAAAATTGCATTCTGGTTTTTTCAACCAATAGCCAACAGGATATTCGGTTTGAATGGCTGTTTTCAGTTCGGGCGTCAGCGAAAGTTTTCGATAGCGCTCGGGCATTCCTGAATTGATATCACGCCAATCGTTTCGGCGCGGAGTATACACATCACTATGCAGCCATGTGAAATCCATATCGATCCAGTGAAACGGAATTTCTTTTTTCTTTATGGCACATTCTGGAAGCCAATCGTCGGCGGCGAGTTCACTTTCAAACGACCGAATCCATTTGCCCATGACCGTTTGCACGTTGCAGTCGGGTGATCCTGGCGTGTGCATTGGCATCTGACTGAACATGCCAAGTTGTGCGGGCGAATCTGAAACTTTTCGCCAGATGTGTGAACCGTCAAGTTCGCCATTTTGATGGACTATTCTTCTCGATGGGAGCTGAACCGACTTTGTCTGAGTACTAAATCGGAAAAGGTCACCGGGGCCGAGTGCTAGTTTGATTCCATTTTCTTTGGTAAACGCGAGGCCATTCGTATTGTGGCAGTGGTAACAATTGCCGACGGTATATCCATTCGCTCGCAGCTCGTGAAGATTACCTGCGGTCAATGAGCCCGACGTCTCGAGAATCGGAAGTTCTCCGTAGGATTTAATTCCGGTGACCAGACCGTAATTGACGAAGCGAGAAATTTGATCGAGATCGTGAGCCGATGGTTCGTCCAGACGTCCAGCGCCGCCGAGCGGCCGCTTGTTGATTTGAATCGGCTGAAAACCCAAAACGAAATTTCGCGTTGGACTTCCCAAATGGCAATCGATGCAACGCTGTTTGCCAGGAATCGCATACGGACGAACTTTGCCTTTAAGTTCGTCGACAACGATATTGGTTACCATATCCTTCCACGGTGTACCGTCGCGGTACGGAGCTTTCACGAGTGTTGCGACTTGTTCGGTCTCGTCCCATTGGTACGAGCCAAATAAAGAACTTTCCCAAGGCGTGCGCGATACGATAATTCGGGTTTCCATTCGTCGCATCAATGTTTTGCCGTTCGGCAAAATCACCGCACGATAAAACATTTTATAGAAACGGGTGTTATTTGGAATATCGAACTGTTTTGTTTCCGCGTTGTATTTAACCGATTGTTTTAAGATTTGCCCGCCGGCTTCCTTCATCGGCACATGAATGAAACGGCCTTTGTCGGAATTATCGGCCCAAAGCGGATATTCGACGTTGTAGGCAAGCGTTCCACGTTTCGCTAAAAGATAAGGATCGAGTGAGACCATGTCTGTGTCCGTCAAATTCGGCGGAAGCTCGGTCATCGTTTCGAATTCACGATCCTTTTTGTAGTCATAGCCGATGGTGCCGGGCTTCGGAATACAATCGCCCAGTTCAGAGGTGGCGTGCGGACGGGGAGGTCGCGGCTTTCCCGTTACAACGGGTGCGGGTTCTCCCACTTTGAACGAACCATTTGGTTTCCCAGCGGCGATCCATTGATCGAGCTGACTAGCGAGACCTAAAAATGCATCCGGATTTTTTGCTCGTCGTTCGCGAGGTGGCATTCGTTTCGCTTCGTCAGCGTGCCTGA
>JAYSST010000010.1:0-15811 GCA_043720435.1 Bdellovibrionales bacterium | reverse complement strand
CCGCAGGACAAGATCTGCTAGCGCTGATCAACGAAATTCTCGACCTCTCGAAAGTTGAAGCGGGTAAGATGCCTGTCGATCCGAAGGGAATTAAACTTGGCGAAGTAAAAGATTACCTCGACCGTACGTTCAGTCCTATCGCCGAGCACAAACAACTCGACTTCCAAATCACAACAAGCGAGCGCCTGCCGCGAACGATGATGACCGACGAAAATCGTCTGCAACAGATTCTGAAGAATCTGTTGTCGAATGCTTTCAAGTTCACCGAGAACGGCAAAGTGAATCTGTCGATCGATCTTGTCTCGAAGGATCGGACCTTCGCCGTCGAAACTTTGAGCCAGGCAAAAAGCGTTATTTCGTTTTCAGTTCGTGACACGGGAATTGGAATTCCGCACGACAAACAGAAACTTATCTTCGAGGCCTTCCAACAGGCGGACGGCACCACAAGCCGTAAGTACGGCGGCACAGGTCTTGGACTCACGATCAGTCGCGAGATTGCACGACTGCTCGGTGGCATCATCGAAGTGCAGAGTGTTCCGGGCGAAGGAAGTACGTTCACGCTGTACTTGCCGCAGAACTATGTTGGCCAGGATACGATCAAATCGGTGACGCAAATGGAGTTGCCGCGTCCGATTCGTCAGCTTCCGAAAGACGCGAACTTCAGTGGCAAGCGTATCCTCGTTGTGGACGATGACATGCGAAACATTTTTGCAATCACGAGTGTTCTCGAGAGCCACGGCATGATCCTCAATCACGCTGAGAATGGTAAAGTAGCCATCGAGAAACTTAAAAATTCACCACGAGTTGATCTTGTTCTCATGGATACCATGATGCCAGAAATGGACGGCTTGCAGGCGATGCGTTTAATTCGCGAAATGCCTGAATTTGCAGATCTCCCTATCATTTCGCTGACGGCGAAAGCTATGAAGGGCGATCGCGAACTTTGCATATCGGCCGGAGCGTCGGACTACATAACGAAACCGGTGGATGCGAATGATTTGCTGACGATGATGCACTCGTGGCTCGCGCTTGAGAAGCAGCCTTGGATAGAAACTGAAGTCGTGGAAGTCTAGAGGCGAACTGTTGGGATCAAAGAAGCCGATTAACATTCTTATCGTAGACGATCGGCCTGAAGGGTTGATCGCACTCGAGAGCATCTTGAAGAAATCTGACTATCGCTTAATTAAGGCGAACTCGGGTCGCGAAGCATTGGCGCACGTTTTGGCGCACGATTTCGCGGTTATACTGATGGATGTTCAGATGCCTGATATGGACGGCTTTGAAACCACATCGCTTATCAAGCAACGAGAGCGATCGAAAAACGTTCCGATCATTTTTTTGACAGCGAATAGCCAAGCCGAACATCACGTCTCGATGGGCTATTCGGTCGGCGCGGTCGATTTTGTGTTAAAGCCGCTGGATCCCCATATTTTAAAGTCGAAAGTGGCAGTCTTCGTCGACCTGTATCGCAAGAATGTTTTGCTGCAAGAGCAGGCCGAGTTTTTAAGAGATGTAGAGCGACGTGAACGATTGCGGACATTGCACGAGCTTGAAAGCGAAGGGCGCCGTCGGTACCAGAACCTTGCCGACGCTATTCCCCAAATCGTTTTTCGGGCCGATAAGGTTGGTGCTGTCGAATACTTTAATCAGTTTTGGATCCGATACTCGGGTTTGGCACTAGAAGAGAGTGTCGGAACACTTTGGCAGAATGTCGTGCACGTAAAGGATATTCCTGTCATGCAGGAAAGCTGGCGAGAAGGAAGTCGGCAACAAGTTGGTTTTGAATGCGAATGTCGCTTGCGACAAAGCCAATCTGGACTGTATCGCTGGCATCTCTTGCGAGTTGTTCCTGAAACAGATCATGTTGGCGCGCTCGTCTCATGGATCGGTGTTGCGACGGATATCCAAGATCAAAAGCTTGTTCAACATGAGCTGCTGTTAGCGAAAAAACTCGCGGACTCGGCGAACGAGACGAAGAGCAATTTCTTGGCGAATATGAGCCATGAGATTCGAACTCCGCTCGGCATCATTCTCGGCTTCTCGGAATTGCTAATCGACTCGCAGACGAGCGTTGAGGAAAAGACAAAAGCAATCGGGACGATTCGCCGAAACGGCGATCAACTGTCCAAAATTATCGACGAGATTTTAGACTTGTCGAAAGTTGAAGCCGGCAAGATGGACGTCGAGCGAAGTGAAGTGGTGGTTGGCGACCTTTTGCGCGGCATCAAAGACTTCATGAATCTTCCCGCTACGGAAAAAGGTCTCGAGCTCAAGTTCGAGATCGAAGGAAGTATTCCTTCGCGAATCAACTCGAACGCCACGCGCGTCCAGCAAATTTTGGTAAATCTCATCGGCAATGCGATTAAATTTAGTCCGAGTGGCGTGGTCTCGGTGACCGCTTCCTACCGCGTTGCCGCCGATGACAACACCAAATCGTGGTTATCGATGCGGGTTAAGGATTCGGGACCCGGCCTATCGGCCGCACAAATCGAAGGACTTTTTCAGCCGTTCACGCAGGTCGACACGTCAATGACACGTAAGCATGGTGGCACCGGCCTCGGTCTCGCCGTGTCGCGACGGCTCGCTCGTGCACTAGGCGGTGACATCGTAGTTAATCTTCGCAGTCCGGGGACTGGTTGCGAGTTCGAAGTGACAGTCCCGGCGGGCGACCCGTCGAATCTTGAAGCAATTCCATTTTTGAAAACGTTGAAAGTCTCCGCTCCCATACAAGAGGAAAAGATTAAGGCGCCCGCATCATCGCTAAAGGGAATAAGCGTTCTGTTGGTCGAAGACTCTCTCGATAATCAGGCTTTGGTCAGCCGATTTCTGATGATGGAAGGCGCCGTCGTTGAACTCGCGTCGAATGGACTTGAAGGAGTCGATAAGGCGATGGCGGGCAAGCATGACGTCGTATTGATGGACATTCAAATGCCGATTCTTGACGGATACGGCGCGATCACTCGGTTACGGAAAAGCGGTTTTGAAAAGCCGATCATTGCGCTGACGGCACATGGAATGATTGAAGACCGGCAACGTTGCATCGAAGTTGGTTCTGATTCCCACCTTACCAAGCCCGTGAATCGAACGGCATTGATCGAACGTGTTCAGCAGTTTGCTCAAGGCAATCCGCGTGAGCCCTTTCCTCACGTTTAAAAATATTTGAAACTTCCTGATCCCTAGACCTTTTCGCCGGGGCCTTTCTCCACTCTGCTCGGCCGTAATATTCCCGCAACCATCTGGATCGGACCCGCAAGTTGCGCGCTGTTTCCACGGTATGTCTCCTAGCGCCGTCGAAGAGGTCGGTCTGCCAATTGCTCCAATTTCACACAACAACTGTGCACGATTGTTTGGGTGCATAACTATGGAGGGGCACGTGGATTCGAACAACACGTCTTTTGTTGCTAGCATGTTACACGAAATCAAAGCTTCGCTGCGTGGAGAGCCGCATACCTTTTCGGAAGTCCGCCGAATGATGGAGGACGCACGAATCAATGGCGAAGGTCTGATCGAGATCCTTCAACAACACCATCGTTTCTTGAACGAGTCGATTGTTGTCCTGATGGATGACGAATCGTCCACTTCTGAAAAGCAAATGCACCTCGCTCGCTTTTTGCGACTCTGGGATATGCATGGCCGTGCGGAAGAAGAGACATTGTATCGCAGTCTGCGGAGCCACACGGCACACGAGGTCGTTCGCGAGGGGCTTGTTGGAAAAGACGAACACGAGATTGCATTTCAGTTAGCGAGCGATCTTCGCGCAATGGATTATCAAAGCGAATGGACAGATAATGCAGACGCCAAGACCAAAGTTTTGTCGGGTCTTGCGCATCATCATCTCAAGGAAGAAGAAAAAATCATGTTTCCGCTCGCGAGAAAGGCGCTTTTGCCAGGAGAATTCATGGTCTTAGCGAGCGACTATCTCGATCTTTGCGAATTTTATCTAGATGGTGATCGAACACCGAATGTTGCAGCGTTCGTGATGTGGCCGCTGAATAGTTAATCCGAGTTTTACCAGATCAGATATGCGAGTCCGCAGAGTGCTAAACCAGCACCCCAATCTTGAAAAGGGCCGCGGGTGACATAGGGATAAAACATCAATGCGAAAGAGATCGCCACAAGTCGCATATCGGATTTTTTTCTAGCTCGACCGATCATCCACATGCCAATACAGCCGAATAAAATTCCTGAAATAATTCCCGAAGCCGAGATATTCAAATCGAGAGCAGCTAAGTCTTGTGGATCCATGACTAAATTATCTATGACTGTCGAGTGAATGTAACCCGGAAAGCAGAAAAGGCTAGTTGGATGCGGTTTAGAACCGTCTTTCCCACTGAAGCACAAGTTTGGTCACACCACGCTCCTCTTGGGTGGCCGGCGTCCACGCTGCAGTCAAACTCCAACGTTTCGAGACACGTTTACGAAGCTCCAGGTGAGCCGCCGATTCCCAACTGGTTCCAATTCCAGCGGTGACATCGTCAGACACGGCGATGGAGGCCGAGTAAACCTTTGTCACCGGATTGTACGAAAAACTTTTGATAGGTGTCGAAGCGAAGGCCCAAAGACCGAAGAGTCCGATCGCTCGATCTGCAATCGCAGCTTGCACGCCGCCCTTGGTTTCTGCATCACCGGCTTGTAACTGATCGCTTGTACGATCGTAGAGCAAAACAGAAATGATTTCGTCTTTGGGCAAGTAAGGTTCACTCGAGAATACGATCTTGGGATTTTTCGTATTTCCTTCGACGTCGATGTAAATCGTGTAGTCCGTTTGCTTCACGCTGAAGCGCCCTTTGATCGGCAGTGGAGCTTTCTCGTCTCCATCGAGATTCAAAGTCAAATTCTCAACATGAACGGTTCTTCGCAGATAGGTGATATCGAAGGGTTGAATGCTGATAAATCCTGTATTTTCGCCTCCCGCACCAGCTTGAATCTTTAAATTCACAGGAAGATAAGGGCCGAAGTACGGAGACTTCAATCGAATCGCATCCGCTGACAAAGTTTCGATCTGAAAATTGAACGAAAATTTGAACCCTGCGGAACTCGGTTTTTTCGGCGGCTCTTTGATAAAGCGCGAGTCGCTCGCAATGCGAGGCAATCCATCAAGGGGTCGCAGAGGCGGGAGATCAATGAAAAGATTCGAAACTTTCGCATTCACCTCGAGATGCGCTTGATTGAGTTGTGAATTCAATTGCACGGTACCGTCGGTATCGACTTTTACTTTTTGCCCAGAGGACGCGAGATCAATCGCAAGCATCAACGGAAATCGGGAACCGTTGTCGTCGGTTGCGATGGGTCCCTTGGCAACAAACTGAATCGAGCCGTCCATCACATCCAAAGGGGCCGGAATTAGCACGCCGTTCGCATCGAGGAAAGTTTTGAGCGTCTTGAAACTGCGAACCGTCGCGAGACAGTCGAGACGCGGAGAAAACAGATATTTGTTTTGCTTCGGTCCGCGCTGAATTTCGAGTTTCAGGCCACCCTTTAAATCGACCGCTAAGATTTTATTGTCGACCGTTTCGACGACAAACTCGGTATCCAGCGCGACAACGGGTTCGGAATTATTCGCGTTTCCGAGGAGGGCTGCGAGCCAGAGTTTTCCCTCTGCATGCACCTTCAATATCTCAGGCAATTTACAGTCACACGCTTTTTCAAGTACAGCTCGATTTTTTCCGCTAACAAAAAAAAGCTTCACCGGTGCGTTGATCGCGAATTTCGACGGTTTCGTGCTCCATGTGGCGCCGGACTCGAGCGGGGTTAAAAGTTCAGCGCGAATATTTTCAACTTCAACCAGTGGTCCCGGTATTCCCTTAACACTGCCGTCGAGTGTAAGCTTCGCCTCACTGCTGGTAAAACGCGCGGTGAGTTTCGGTTCGAAGATAAGCGCGAGTTTTTCGTTCCGGTACGAGACTGCGCCGTCCGAAGTCAGAAGCGTCTGGGTGTCATCGGACACGAGTACTAGATTCTGCGTCGTTTCAACTCCAGCGCTTTTGACTTTCAGACTCCCACTAAGAAATGGGGCCGACGTTTTCATCAAGGTGAAATCAAGTTGGGCACCCGCCGAGATCTCGGTGCTAGTTTTTCCTGGCAAGTTCATCGCATACACTATTTCTAAAGGCTCGTGTTCGGGCTTCGTAAGTCCGATGAGCATCGCAAGAGGCTCACCGCTAGCTGGTTGAAAAACAAACTTCGCGATTTTAGCATCAACCGTATCGATAGGGACTCGTTCGCGAACGATTTCGAGAATCCGCAATACGCTTTGAATTTGTTCGAATGGATTTTTTTCCGCCGATTTTTCGAGAGGCGCCTCCGCTTTGAATGTAATTTGCGACGGTGCATTTACTTCGAGTAGCTCGACGTGAGCGCTTCGACGTAGCGGAAAGACGGAGGCTCGCAGACGTGCACGCCGAATTGGCACGTCGAGGGATGGCGACTGCTTAGTGACATAAAGATCTTCAAAAGTAATATCGACCCGAAAGTCCAAACCACCGATGCGGTCGCCATTAAAATCAACCTTCGCCCAATTGACCTCGAGATCTGCGGGAAGAAAACGAGTCTGAACAATCTTGAATGCAGGAAGTGGGTTTTTGTAAGCCCAGTAGCCGGTGATACCTGCAGCGGCGATCAACACGAGTAAGAGGCCCACGAGAATTCCGCAGGCGTAAACCAAAAACCGTGCGATGCGTTTGGCTCGAGTGTTCATCTCTAAAACTCCTGACCGAAGCTACCGAAAATGACCCAGTTTGGATTAATCGCAGCCGTCGATGCGTCGCTATCAATCACGTGGCCGCGGGCAATCGACCCTCGTAGGGTTCCGAATGGCGAGGCCCAACGAACTCCCAATCCTTCAGAAGCAAAAATCGGGCGCTCGAGTGTATAGCGTTGATCGCCGACCCTAGCGGCATCAAAAAGTAAAAACGGTTGAATTCTGTAGGGTAGCTCTTCGATAAGGCGAAGTTCGAAACCAATGTAGAGAGACGTTAGATAGCCGAGCTTCACTCCGTTTCGTTGGTTGTTGATGCTCTGTCGGCCAAATCCACGAAGATTCTGGTCGCCGCCGAGATAAATACGATCTTCGACGGGAAGCAGATCACGGTTTAAACCTGTGATCTCGTCCGTGTCGACGGCGATGGCCTCGATGCGAGTTCCAATGATGAAAAGAGGAGGTGAGAAACCGCCGATGTTCCATAAACTTTTTAAGTCGACTCGGTAACGATTCACATCGACTTTCGACCCAAGTCCTTTCGATTGACCACGATAAAAGAATTCCGCCGTCCATCCTTCGTACTGATCGCGAATTGAACTCTCGTAATTGTGACTTAAAGCGTTGAATGAAGCATCGATTGTTGGATAAGTCGTTTCCTCCGGACCCGCACCACTCACGCGCTTCGAGTAATTCAGTGTTGGGCCCCAGCGCCCGGTATAACGAATCGAATGCGCGTCCCACTTTCGAGCGATGTCCGCACCACCGGCGACGGTATTCGTCTCGTAGGCACTTTCCGATCTACGCGCGATCTCAAAGCGCGGTCCAAAAAAGCTGCGAGTCGAATTCGGAATCCAATATAGCTCTGAGCCGAGGGTGAAACTATATTTTCTTGGCGATGCGTGCAGCACCGCCGTGAAAGAAGAGGCGTCGTTGTCCAACCGTGCGTTTTTGAAAGAGCCGTCAACAAACGGCAATTCTTCGGTCGAAGCACCAACGCCGAATCGAAAAATCTTTGGCTTTCCAACTGATGTTTCGAGTTTCAAATCGACGAGATCACCACGACATTTCACATTGAAATAGGCACTTTGAACAAGTCCGTCGCTAAGCAGTCGCGACGTCATCAATTGCGTTTTGCGAATATCGTAGAATTCTCCTTCGCCGAATGGCCGATATCGGTTCATAACTTCGGGGTGCAGTCCGTCAAGGTTACCGACGTCGATGTGTCCGACTTTTTTCTGGGAATCGAGCTTCGTTTTGACAACTACTTCCGAGTCCCATTCGTGTGCTTCGATAGCGAGCTGGGCGCAAGCGTAACCTTGACGCCGCAATTCGCTGTAGCCCCATGCCTCGACTTCGTTGAGTTTCGCTGGTTCAAGCGGGAAGCCGACAATCTTCCGTTTTTTTTCTGCACGCAAGACTCCGTCAGCTCCTTCGGCTCGAAGATTCGATACCTCGGTTTTTGATCCGAGCCACACGTTTAGGCTTTCACCGACACGTTCGAATCGTGGTTTCAAGTACGCCTTGCTTTGCGCGATAGACTTGAGATGTAAAATGGCTTGCGGAATCGGAATCGTTCTCCATCCTTCGCCGCCCTCACGACTACCGCAGACGAGCACGCGCTCGTTGTCGTTCAGCTTAAGCTTCCCATCCATGACCGCGATATGATCGCAAATCTTGTTCACTTCCGCCATTGCAGGCGACGTAAACGACGCGATCAAAGTTAAGAAAATGGCGCGAGCCAAGGAGGAAAGCATTACCTAACTTTCAAGAAACACCGAAAGGCGCTTCGAATCGATGAAGGGAGTAAGTTCAGCCTTCAAACCTTTAGTATCCGCATAGGAGCCAAGCATGTTTTGTACCGAACTTAGATTCAAACCTTCGTTGATGAAATGGGCGATCAGTCTCGCTCGAGGCAAGGTAAACTGTTGAAATGCAATGAGGTCCCCATGCTCGGCCGTTGCTTCCTCGTAACGACGAAACCATTCAGTGCCGTGGTAGCGGCGATAAATGCTTTCTAGTATCAGCTGAACCAGTTCTTCCAAAATCTGGTATCCGCCAGATGCGAGTTCTTCGCAAAGATTCATCAACGTCGAGATATCCTGTCGAGCTAAGACGTCGCTGAGGAAACTCTCGGCCAACTTTCCGTCGCGACTTGCAAGATACTGAAAATAATATATCTGCTTGAGCAGGGAGGGATCCAGATGGCGTTTTTTGATCGCGAGGCCATTCGAGAAGTGGTGCCACTGCGAAAGATTCTTTTCGCCGATTGTCTTAATGCACAAAGTGACGGTCGGATCTGCAAGATGTATCACGCGGTGAGTGAGTTGTTTTCCCGGTTCGATAGTGCGAACCATTCCGGGCTCAAGCAATTCCATCGCCGGCAGACCGAGTTCTGTAAGTTCGACATCAGGAGCGATAACTTGCGTGACGTTGACTTTGAACGACTCGTGAAGTGACCGTCCATGTAAAACCCGAAATGCGCCTCGAAAACCGTGACTGTGAATTGAAGTGTCGCAACCTCGCCAAATATAAATTTCGATAAGAAATTTCCCGTTATTGAATAACGTGAGTGGGGGTTCGCCGAACGTGTTGTGAAGGTTGATTTGTTCCGGAAGACAGGACGTCTTCGCTAGCCAATCCGAGAGAACGAGATCTAGCTGCCCCTGGCTTAGGTCATAATCGAAAGACTGTAGTAAACGCGTTGCGAGGGCGGGAAACTGATCTGGCGAGTCGGCAACCGCAGTCCATTCGCTTGCTACGTTTAGCGACAAGCCGGTGAATATTTTGGCGAAGCTCTCGGCCGGTTTTTGCATCGCGATTGTTCTATGCATATTAGGCCCGAAAGGCTACGAGATTGACGTGATGAAATCACCGGAACAAATCTCTAAAGCTCATGCGCGTGCGCTATGGATGCGTGCGCAAAGATTGGATCGACACGAACCGTTCGGTCATGGTTCAGAGGCTACCCAGGCGGCGGTCGAACATCTCGGGTACGTTCAAATTGACACGATTAACGTTATCGAGCGCAGCCACCATCACATTCTTTACAATCGGATACCCCGTTACCGGCAGCAGGATTTGCATCATGCTCAATCGAAAGATAAATCGGTTTTCGAGTACTGGACGCACGCGCTTTCCTATGTCCCGACACGGGACTTTCCGTTTTTTATGGGCGCGATGAGGCGCCGAACGCGTCAGCCGGGACAATGGCTGGCATCGATCGACGCCGCAGAAGTTCGTCGGGTCGTCGCGCTCATTAAGCGCGACGGACCACTTTCGATTCGCGACATCGAGGACGATGTTCTGATTGAAAAGACACATGAATGGGGTAGTCGAAAACCTTCGCACAAAGCATTACAACGCGGATTTTATAGCGGCCGCCTCGTGATCTGTGAACGGCTTGGCATGTTAAAAAAGTACGAGATTTCGGAGCGCCACTTTGGTTGGGAGGACTCGCGCACAAAACCGTCGCCCGCGAGCGAATCTGCCGTGCTCGCCTACCTGATTGATCGCGGACTGCGATCTCAGGGTGTCATCAGTCTCGATTCCATCGCGCATCTTGACCCGAAAAAAAAGCCTGCTTTGCTGAGACTAATCGAAAAGCGTGTGAAGAGGCACGACTTGCTCGAGGTGAGTGTCGAAGGGTATCCGAAATGTCGACACTGGCTAGAAAACTTCGATTTAGAGCCTTCACTAAAGATTGATTCATCAAAAGTTCACATACTCTCGCCTTTCGATCCGCTTATAATTCAAAGGAAGCGGCTAAAACATTTTTTCGACTACGAGCATCGGTTCGAAGCCTATCTTCCGAAAGAAAAGCGTATTTTCGGATATTTTGCCCTTCCAGTGCTCGTCGGGGATAAGGTAGTTGCCGCAGTCGACCTTAAGACGGACCGTGTTGGTAAAAAGCTTTTACTTCAAAACTGGAGCTGGATCGCTCCATTTCGCTCGCCTTCAATTAAACGTATGGTCGAGGCCGAGCTGCATCGCTTCGAAGCCTTTCAGCTTGGAATTTAGCGAAAAGATCAACTATCCTCCGAAGCGAATCACCGCTATTCTTCTCGCTCGGGGAAACCAATGATGAACGTAGCAAAAGTGCCATTTGAAGCCATGCCGACGGTCCATGTGGATACGCTGGACATCGATGTTGACACCGCAATGGCGGCGCCAACGGCATCGGCCGAAATACGTACGATTGGTTTTTATCGCCGCGAGATTTTACCACGACTCGGGCCCGAAGTTTTCGAAGTGAATCCGGCTCGCTTGGTTTATTTGGGGCTTTGCGGAATCGGCGCGGTCGCAGCGTTTTGTGCCATCGTCATTTTGAATCCGGCATGGCCCATCAAGCTTTTGTTGGGCGTTGCTATCGGACTCTGCAACGGCGTCATCGGATTTCTGACCCACGAACTTCTGCATGGCAGCGTCGTTAAAAATACGAAGCTTCAAACCTTTCTCGGCTTCTTTGGTCTCATGCCATTTTTGATTTCTCCGACTTACTGGAGATATGTTCACAACCGCCTTCATCACGGCAAAACTCAACAAACTATTCGCGATCCAGATGCGTTTCCTACGATGCGCGTTTACAAGGCGAGCAAGTTTGTGCAGGCTATTTTTCCGTTCACGCCAGGATCAGGATACAAGCGCAGCTACCTTTATTTTTTCTTCTGGTTGTCGTTCCATGAATTCACGGCGCAAATTTACCTGCGCTTCCGTAACGGCATTTTCGATGCGATGGACCATAAGCGTGTCACGATGGAACTGTCGGCGCAGGTCGCAATCGTCTTGGCTCTCATGTGGGTTGCGGGTCCGTCGAATTGGCTTTGGATAGTCGTACTTCCCATCGCTTTCCAAAATTATTTGCTGATGAGTTACATCTCGACGAATCACAACTTGAGCCCGCTAACGAGCGACAACGATCCGTTGGTGAATTCACTGACAGTGACAAATCATCCGTTAATCGAAATGCTGACGATCAATTTCGGTTACCACGTCGAGCATCATCTTTTCCCGACGGTGAGCGGTAAGCACGCGAAGAAGATTCACCGCGAGCTTCAGCGGGCCTTTCCAGACACCTACAAGCACATGCCAAAGTGGAAAGCGATGCAGGCGCTTTACGCAACGGCGCGCATCTATAAAAATTCAAAAACATTGATCAATCCAGAAACGCTTCAGACGTACGACACCATTTAAACGGATGCGTTCTTCGCGAGCGCACCGACTATCAACGTTTGCGTCAGTTTTTCCTTCAATCCCGATGGCTTCATTAGTCCCATTCGTATGAGTTCCGTTTCAAATGGACCCGTTGCGCTCATTATTCCTCGTGCAAATGTTTCGAGTTTGCCAAAGGTGCTCGCGTCTCGGAGTTTCCCGAGCGCTCGGCCGATCACAAGTTCTGTTTCTGTAAAATCAGTGCCGAATGGAAACGGCGGGAACAAGGTCTTGTGCTGCGAAATGTACGCGGCAATTCGGCGCGGAGTATTGTCTCGGGCGTATTCGGGGATCTCGTAATCCAGGCTCAGCTTTCCCATTTTCTGGGCGCCGCGAACTAGCTCTTGCTGAAACTCCGAATCTGAAATCTCGATAAGTGCTTGGATCACTTCTTCATCCGTTCGGCCGCGCAACCGGGCGATACCGTATTCGGTGATGACGATGTCTCGAAGATGCCGTGGAATTGTTTCGTGCGGTTGGTTAAGGACAATGTTCGACTTCTTTTTTCCGCCGCTAGTGCGCGTGCTTCGAAGCATGAGAATCGAAAGTGAATCAGGCAGTTCGTGGGACATTGAAACGAAATTGTATTGACCACCAACACCGCTCACGACTTCACCGCTGTCGACCGTGTCTGAAACGACGCCACCAAGGATGCTAACTTTCATGCAGGTATTATAGAAACGGGCGTTCTTGCGTTGTTTTCGTAGGGCGAGTTCGTGTTGATCGTACAGGTCGTTTACTTTTGAAACCCGGGTCATCGAAAAACCGGCGCGATCTTCTGGTGGAAGATTTCGCAACCATTCGTAAAAGTTTTTCGACCCCAAGAAAAATGCGCCGTGAAGAAAACGAAGTTGTTTTTCGTCTTGATCGAAGATCATTCTTTTCAAGATGCCGGCTTTTCGCAGATGCATGAAGCCATCCATAATCATTTCGCTGGTGCCGTACAGACCATGCTCGAATTCATCATGGTGCAGCTCGATGCGCTGCGGCCGTGGACGCTTGTTGAAAAGAGCGTCCGAGGCGGTGCGATAGGTCGGGTTGTCGCGGTGGCGCAGAATGGTTGAATGCACGAGAGCATCTGACAGTGAGCCGATACCTATCTGAAGGGTGCCGTCGTCTTTTGTAAGCAAGCTCGCGTGCAGGCCGATGACGTGGTCTGTGCCATCAATTGGCGTCCTCGGAAGTGCGAATAACTCGCGGGAAATCGTGGCATCATCGACGACGCCTGCAAAAAAACTTTCATCGACAATGGCATCGCCGCCTGTAAATGGCAGCGATGGATGCACGACGCCAAAGACAGCGAGCGTTCGTCCTGCCGCCCGATGCAAATCTGAAATGTCGAGAGTGACATCGGGATTACAACTGAGACTGTATTCCTTTGGATTCTCGGGATTGCGCGCGACGATTTGAACAACGACGTCGATGCCACGCTCGAAAATCGCGCGTGCCGCATGTGTGTAGTTCACACTCAGGTAAGCGCCTTGAGCCGCTGGCCGACTTAGGTATTGACCCGCCTGAAAATAGAATTCGTGAACTTTAACATTGTTAGGGAGTTTCCCTTTTCGCATCGCTTCGGCATAGGCCAAACGTGGCGTGTCTTTGCCGAAGTGCCGGTCGAGAAATGGACCAAGAAATCTTCGTTCAATGTCAGACGATGGGACGGGCGGCAGTAACGAGAGCGCGGTGTAGATTTCAAGAGATCTTTCGGATTTGCCGGCAATGCCATGAAACAAATGATTTAGAAGCTCGATGGGTTTTCCAAGTCCTAAGGGTGTCGCCAGCGACAATCGCTTCGGAAACTGAAGGAGAATGTGTTCACTCGCGGCCTGAAAACTGGAAAAATGCAGAGTCCCGCCTGGTTGTTCATTCATGAATTATATCGTATGCTATTCCAAAGCATGCACGCCACATCTCTCTTTACCATCATCGCACTCGTACTATCGATCGCACTGTCTGGCGCACTGTCAGGCTGCGCCTCGCTCTTTTCCGATCGCAAGTGTTTGGCTTCCGATCAAACTTACGGTTCCAACGAATTCGTGGCCAATGTCACATCGTATCGTGGGGAGTCGTCATCCGCTAAAAGTCTGGTTCTAATGCCACCGACAGGCGGCACAAACTATATTGACCGAAGTTATGCGCGGCAGTTTTGTTCGGCCGGATACGATGTTTACGTCATGAACAGTTGGACCGCGGACACAGGTAAAAGTACTGATCTTGAAATTCATCAAGGTTTCTATTCACGAATGTTGATTGCTGTCGAGCTCGTGACTTCAGAAATCAAAAGTCCATTTATCGGCATCCTCGGAACCAGTCTTGGCGGACTCTACTCGGCCGTCGCAAGTTCTAGATTGAATCGCCTGAACGCCGTATTTACAATTGTTGCGGGTGCGCCGATAATGGAGGTCGTCGTAAAATCTGACCAACAAGCCATGCGTAATTTGTCGCTGTCGCGAAGCCGGAAGTATGGCTATTCAAATGATGAAGAATACCTCTCAGGGTTAAGCAAAACTTTCGCGCTCGAACCGATGGCGCAAGGGATTCGTCACGAAAAACAAGATTTCGGTATGGTCGTCGCAGAAAACGACACAACGGTTCCAACCGCTATGCAATATCGTCTTCGCGATTTTTGGAAACCACGAAAGGTGATCATTCTTTCAAGCACCCACTTTTGGGCGATCGTTAAAACTTGGTTCTTTTACGACGACGATATTATTTCATTTTTCGACGAAAGCGCGAACCAAGTGCTTAAGAGCGATTCGCAGTAATTCGATATGCGATGGGCTTGCACGTTCCACCATTGCTCCCTTCGTCCGAGCACGCCGTCAGCCCAACGTAGAGGGGCATCATAGCCTCGAAGCGAATCGAATCTCCCGGAATCGAAAGTGGCGACGTCACTTTAATTTTTCCGGAAGGCGCGAAGGTCACATTCATGAAGATGTTGAACGTCGTGCTTATTTGGCGCAGATCAACTGGAAATGCTGCTAGGGCGCGCTCGAGGTTTTCCTGACAGCTGTGATGATAATCTTCAGATGCGGACATCATCTGAAACATATGAAGACTACACGGAGTCACAAGAAAATCGTTTCTTCCACATGTATCAGTAAGGATCTTCAGCATGGGCTTTCCAGCATGACTGTAGAGGATACTACCGGTTGAAAATAAAACCGTGTCTTCATAGTCGATCGAGCGACCAGACGATAAAGTGTCTGAGGTATCATCAATGGAAAAACAGAAGAGGTCAGCAACCTGCTGACCCTCCGGGTCGATGACCTCCAGTAAATCACCCTTCCCGAGGCGAAAACCCACGGCACTCTTCGCGGGTATACTCACCGGGCGAGAAATCGGAACGGGCATTTCCAGCTGGACGGATTTTTCTTCCCAGAGAACTGAATCGTTTCCCATTTTTCACCATGCTGTTCGACCATTGGATTAACATCGCCTTGGAATTTTGTATCGCGAGCGCGATTGGCAGTGACCATCGGCTCATATTGTCCCGACTTCTCGAGTTGCTCAAACTGATCGAACACGTTGAACAACATGGCCGGCCGCGGAAAGCGCCGAGCAAGACGTGAGCTTGTGCTATGCATTCCGACGACGAAGAATTCGCTGCCGCCAAGGCTGAATCGAAACGCCGGATCTTCGGGATCCATAACCGCTTCCGCGGGCCAATCTGATTTGGCGTCTTCTCGGGACGTAAGGGAGGACAACTCGTGCCACATTGATTTCTCATAGTCCGCTTCGCTCATTTCGGCCGGCTCAAAGACGGCCCAAAAAGTGAGAAATATAGACGACAACTGTCGTTGCTCTTCGAGAAAAAACAAAAGATCGTTGCGTAGTTCTTTCGAACTCGCAGCACTTCCGAATTCGCCATAAAAGCCGACCTGATATTCGTCGCGGCGATAC
>JAYSST010000009.1:0-5575 GCA_043720435.1 Bdellovibrionales bacterium | reverse complement strand
GACGACTTAAAATACAAACAAGCAGAAGCAACTAAAAAGGAATGCGATCTTTTAGGGGACCGTCGGTTTTAATTTATGGCAACGTTAAAGGTACTCTTACACGGCAAAGAAATCTCTACTGTCCGCCTCGAGGCGGGTCAGGAGTATATCTTTGGCCGCGGCGAAACTTGCACTGTGCGACTTCAAGAGCAGCCTGGTATTTCGCGCCAACATTTCAAAATTTCGATGGACACAGGCACATGGACCGCAAGTGTGATTTCGAAATTCGGCGAGCTCATCGTCGGTGGTCAGTCAGCACCCTCGGTCGAACTGTCACAAGGTTCGGTTTTCAAACTCGCCGGCTACGACTTCCGTTTTCTTGAAGCCGACGAAAAATCCATGGTTCTGGAAGACCTCTCTGACATGCGAATGGCGGCGGGCGCAGAAAATATGGGTTCGCCGACCGATGCCTACCACGATTCAAATGCACCGGCAGCAATTCCGGGAACGCTTTCTGTTCTTCCATCAAACGATTATAATGGTCAAACTGGTGCTGATCGTGGCCGTACGTCGCCGCAGCATCAAAACAACGCGCCTGAAGTTTTCGAAGGCAACGATGAGGCGACGAATGTCGGTGCCGTACTTCCGGCAAAACCGTCATTGCGAATAGTGAAGGCCGATGGAAGCGAAACGCGAGTCGATCTCGAAGGAAAAAAGTGGCTCGCGGGTCGTGAAGATACTTGCGACATTTTTCTTCCAGATCGCAAAGCAAGCCGCCGCCAGTTCGAACTGACGTCGACACCGGAAGGCTATTTCATAACCGACCTCGGAAGTGCAAACGGCACCGTCCTCAACGGTGATGCGCTGATCCCAGAAGATCCGCGTCCAATAAATAGCGGCGACGTTATTTCCGTTCAAACATTGCTCTTGCACTTCGAGATTCGAGACCCAAGCTTTGAAAAACGGCTTGTCGCAATTCCACGTGAAATGATGGCAGCACCTTCGATGCTGCCCGTTCCGCGTTTCGAAATTATCAATTATCCGGTTCCTCAGCATGGCGGTGGCGGCGCCGTCCGAATGGGCGGTCCTTCAGTGGATAACGAGCCGAAAAAGGGTAATCCCCTTCGGTTGGCGCTAATACTTATCATCGTCGGTGGTGGCCTTTACGCTGCATTCGGACAGCAGGACGAGGCGGGCCCATTGAAGCCGGCTGGAATCAACGATAAGAAAGATGCACTCAGCGCTCTGACTCCACCGCAAAAGCAGATGGTGAAGGAACTCTACGTCACAGCACGCAATCTGTACATGCAGAGTAAGTTTGAAAACGCCGATCAACAGCTTAAAAAACTGCATGAAATTCTTCCCGACGGATATGAACAATCTAAAGCGATGGCTGAAGATTGCATGGCGCAGCGGGCGAACGCAGAACAACTTTCATTTCTCGAACAAGAACGAAAACGGAACGACGAGCAGAAACGTTTGATCGATCGCAACGTCCGCGAGTGTAACCCTCTCGCCAATACAAGTTTCGACGTCAATCAAATCAGAAATTGTCTGGCTCCTACGATCGGACTTGATCCGACGAACCCGCTTGTTGCAGATCTTATCGGTCGAGTCGAACGACGTGTATCCGAACGCACGATGAAATTGACCGAACAGAAAGATCAGGCTGACCGGGTCGGTCGCGGCAAAGCTCTGCACGACAAGGCTGCCGATTTACAAAAAAGATTCGAATGGTACCCCGCGATCGATGCCTACAATCGTCATTTGTCTTCTGACCTCCCAGATCCGGCGAACTTGAAGAGCAAATCGCAGGCTGCCATCGTACAAATACGGTCGATGATCGCGTCGCGTGTGGACGAGCTTCTGCAAGTTGCGAATACGGCTTATCAGGCTCGCAACTACAAAGAGGCAATCGAAGCAGCGAAGAAGGCAAAAGAGTTTGATTCGAAAAGTGAAAAAGCCGCCGAGTTCATAGGCAAAACTCGCCGCGAACTCAATGGTCAGCTGCGATCGATGTATGAAGACGCGATTCTCGAAGAGGGAGTTGGCAAAGTTGCGGATGCACAAAGCAAGTGGAAACAAATCATGGAGAAAGACACGACTGATGGTGAGTACTATCAGAAGTCGCGTATCAAACTTCGAAATTACTCGGAGTCGACGCGATGAAACTCGTATTCACCAGCCGGCCCTTTGCCGGAAAAGATTCGCGCCCGACGCCTGAAGTGTTGATCGACACCACAGTAAACACGTTGATCGTTGCGGTGCCATGGGGACCGCGAGAGGGCGCACGTAAAGTCATCGACAGAATGTTCGAATATCTCTCGTTCGCTTCTCAAGATCGAGAGGCAACATCGCCACTGCCGAGAATGTCTTGCCTTTCTGACGCCGCAAACAATTTGCGCACAGCCGCGATGCTGGCGAATGATATGCTTTATCGTGAAGACAATGGCGATGAATACCGCGCAGGCGTGGAACTTTTTGCCGCTACTTTGTCACAGAACGAACTGTCATGGGTTCAAGTTGGCGGTCCGCACGTGCTTTTAGGACGAGGTCACGAATCGCTTTTACCAATTGGATCATCGGTCGATCTTGCATTGGATTTGGCAAACGAAGCCGGCAATCCGCATTCGCTCCCGGCACTTCCGGCTCAATTACTGGGTCTTGATTCTAACGTAAACTTGACGATCAATAGCTTCAGAGCGAGGCCGGGCGATAGTCTTGTTCTCATGTCGCATTCTCGCACACCCGAATCACTTTATTCTTGGAAGTCTGATGCGATCGATGCAGATAAAATAGTGCACGCGCTGTCGCAGAACGATGCGAACACCGCGTTTTGGCTGGGTCTTCTCGGCATTGAAGCCGATGCTTCGGATTTGGCCGCATGAATAAAATCAAAAACCCGATAGTTTCTGCAGCTACAAATAGCCCCATCTTCGGACAGATGATTGAACTGAATGTCTTAGGTCAGCAAAAGGTTTGTAACTTCGACTGTGGCTACTGCTCGCTCGGACCTTCAGAGCTTCGCATCAGCCGGCTAAAAACTGATGCTGCTTTTTCTTCACTTGAAGAAATTCTTGGAGAAGTAGGGCGCGCCCTCGGCAACGGAGCCCAAACGGGCCTCGCGCTCGACACTATTTTGATTTCTGGTAACGGCGAACCGACGCTGCACCCGTTCTTCCATCAACTTGCCAAGTCATTGATAGAAAAACGTGCCGAGATGGCGTCGACAACGAACGGCTTCGGTCGAACGACGAAGATCATTTCCCTAACAAACGGCGACCGACTTGATGATCGTGACATCGTCGACGCTTTAAACATGTTTGACGAGTGCATCGTAAAGATCGATGTGGGAACAGAGAAGGCATTTAAAAAAATCAATCGTCCACTTTCTCGCTCAAGCCTCGAAAAAATCCTTCTCGGAGCACGCTCCCTAAAGAACCTCTCCATTCAGACCATTATCACCGCTGGAGACTTTAGTTTAACGCATCCGACGCAGCTCGAGGAGTGGCTTGAAGTTGTCGCGATGCTGAATCCAAAAAAGGTTTATCTTCAGCAGGCGAAAGCTCCGTGCGCCGATTCGGCAACAAAGTTTGCGACGGAAGACGAAGTAAATCGGATTTCGCACTGGCTTGAACGTCGATTGAAAATTAAGGCTCAGGTTGATTTCGGCTTCGCCGCATAATTTGCTGCCTAAGGCGCAATGCTTCTGGTTGGCCTAATAAAATTTCGAGACCTTCTAACCCTTTGCGCCGTGTGGTGCCACTCTCCCAGATTTGTCCCAGAGCTAAAGAGGATTCTGCAATTCTGACAGCGGCCAACCGCTGTTGATCTGCACGAAAAACAGTTTCGAACAATCGCTCTCGTTCGCCGCTATCTTTCTCGCGATACCATCGCGCAATTTCTTTTGCCGCTCGGAACGGACATACACGCGCAAGTTCGGCTTCAATCGCCGAACTGAGATCCAAAGCCGAATTCGCAGAAAAAACCAGCTGAGAACAAGCGGTCGGTGCTGGAGATTCGATCTCTCCTTTTTGCCAACTTCGAAGTTCGATCCAAGTCTTCGCTGGATCCGTTGTCTCCGCGAGCAGCATCACGCGTTGTTCGTCGAGCTTCGTGTTTTCAGGAACGTGTGCGCCAAGACGCTGCGAGAAGAACGTTCTTCCCCAGCGTTCTTCGAGCTGTCGCGCATCCGATATGCCGGGAAATTCTCGAAACCCAAGGCCGGCTGCAAGCCCGCCAAACTCCTTTTGAAGATCCATCGTACGGGAGTTTCTCCTAGGCAACGGTGCTGCTTCGAAGCCGTCGGTGAGAGTGTTATAGATGGCCGGCGCCGTATCGTGAATGTAGAGGAAAGGACCCCGGCGAAGCGCGGCACGGATCGGCAACGTCGTATCCACTTGCCATTTTGCCCACGCCGATTCGGTAACAATGAGGCGATCTTGTTTTCGCCAATCGTCTGCCGCTTCGCCGGGACCATTCATCGCCGAACGCAGACTTCGTCCTTCATCGATTCCAAGTTCTTTCGAGTCGCCGCCATCGATCCAATCGAAGAGCGTGATCCCAACATCGGCGAGAGAAACGTTCACGTCGAACGACCAAGACTTCGGAACCCAGTTGTAGGCCGGTTGCCCGGACTCGCTGTCTTTGTCTCTTCGCGCGTCTTTGATGAGGAGCGCCACATGAGTCGTATCCGATCGAAGATCGAGAGCTGGCACTTCTCCGTTGCGAGTATCCGACGAATCACCCTGGAGACCGACAACAACGATCGTCGTTTGGTCCCATCTTTTTGTTCGCTTTAAATAACTCCACAGTCGCGCAAGGCTCTCGTCGATTTCTTCGAACTGACCGCGAACCGTACTTTCTCGTACGCGACCCGAGTCGTCCGGCATCGGCTGCCACGGCACCACCATGTCGCCCATATGCAAAACTGAAAAAAACGGATCTTGTCGTACTTCGTTATCCAACCACTTAGTGAAAATATCGACGACCTCGCGGGCGGGTCGATGCATGCGGCGATTCGTCGGATGAATGAAGTCGTCGAACGTCTCAAACCCTTGATGTAAACCAGTTCGACGTAAAAGTGGTGGAGCACCAGCGACGAAAAGGGTTCTAAAGCCAAGACCAAGTGCCCGTTCAGCGATGGTTTCAGTGGCTGATGATAAGGTGCCCAGCTCGCCACCGCCGTTGTGTCGAAGTCCCGAACGGTATGGATAGCGGCCCGTCAATATTGAACCCATCGCCGGCGCAGACATCGTGGATGTGGTAAATGCATGCGTAAACCGCACGCTTTCATCGCATATTTCGGCAAAGCCCGACCGGGACGCGTCATCTTTTTCTGTTCTGCAACCCGCGTGAGAAACACCGAGGCGGTCAACTGCGACCACTAGAAACGAGGGTCGCGGTGTCTTCTTCCACTGACATCCGCCGAGGCCGGTCACCGTCAGGATGGTCGCACTAGATATGATGAAGTTCAAAAAGGGACGCCGCATGATCGGAATGTTACCTTGACCACTTCCATGCGCCCTAGAAATAATTTGTTCTATGTTAACGGAACGACTTTTTAATGTAGCACAAGGTGGAGCAGAAGCGATTT
>JAYSST010000008.1:0-2278 GCA_043720435.1 Bdellovibrionales bacterium | reverse complement strand
CGCGAACTCGATGCCTTGGGCGGAGAAATGGGCCTGGCGGCCGATGCGACATGCATTCAGTTCAAGCGTTTGAATTCGCGCAAAGGTCCGGCCGTTCGCGGTTCTCGTGCTCAGTGCGATAAGGATCTCTATGTCGAACACATGAGCCGGGTCGTCCAGTCGACCCCGAACCTGTCGATTGTCGGTAGCGAAGCCAAGGAATTGGTTCTCGAAGTTGATCCGACGTCAGCAACTGGTCAGCGATGTGTGGGAGTCCGACTGGACGATGGTTCGGTGATTCGTTCACGAGCCGTCGTTTTGACGACCGGAACCTTCATGCGTGGAGTGATGCACATTGGTCTCACGCAGGTTCCCGGAGGTCGAGTCGGAGACAAAGCGACGGTCGGAATTAGCGATCAACTTCGCGGCCACGGGTTCGTCGTTCAGCGCCTTAAGACTGGTACACCGGCACGTCTACGATCTGGCTCGATCGACTTTTCAAAAACCAGTGAACAAAAGGGCGACGAAAAGTTTTTTCCGTTTTCGCCGCGAAGTTCGCCGATGCTTGGACTCCCCCAAGTTTCTTGTTGGCTCAGTCATACGAACGAACGCACTCACGATGTGATACGCAGAAACCTCGACAAAAGTCCGATGTTCTGCGGAAACATCGAAGGCCGGGGTCCGCGGTACTGCCCTTCGATCGAAGATAAAATCACCCGCTTCGTCGATAAGATTTCGCACCAAACTTTTTTAGAGCCCGAAGGTTTATCGACCGATTCAATCTATCTTCAGGGTATCTCGACAAGTCTTCCCGAGGACGTCCAGCTCGAGTTTCTGCGAACGATTCCGGGGCTGGAAAATGTCGACGTGATTCGTTACGGATACGCGGTCGAATACGATTTTGTCGAGCCAACTCAGATCCGTCATTCGCTCGAAACACGCTCGATTCCTGGACTCTTTTTAGCGGGGCAAATTAATGGGACCAGTGGTTACGAAGAAGCCGCAGCCCAGGGCTTTATTGCGGGCGTAAATGCCGTTCGTTCGGTGCGCGAAGAGGCGCCATTTATCTTGGCGCGGGACGAAGCCTACACCGGGGTATTAATCGACGATCTGGTGACCAAAGGAACTCGCGAACCGTACCGCATGTTCACCTCTCGAGCAGAACACAGATTGAATTTGCGTGAGGATAACACGCTGGAACGACTCTGGAATCGTTCAACAGAACTCGGGATTATAGGTCCAGAACAAGAGACCCGATTAAATGGTATTTTAAAGAAACGAAAGCAGGTCCGCGAGCAGCTTCGCGGCCTCGTTTTAACTCCAAACGCCGAGACCCAGACCAAGCTTGAAGCGCTTGGGACTGCGAAACTTTTGAAGCCGACGACCGCTGAAGAATTGCTTCGTCGCCACGAAGTGTGTTTCGAAGATTTGGCCAGATTTGGGATCGAGACGGATCTCGATCTTTCGGTCACCGAGCCGATCGAAATTGACGTAAAATACGCAGGTTATATCGAACGCGAAAAGGTGCAGATCGAGGCGAATCGCCGACTCGAGAATTTGCATCTGCCGCGAGATTTCGATTATATTTCGGTGCGCGGTTTGTCGAAAGAAGAGCAAGAAAAGCTGCTTGAAAAGCAGCCTGAAACGTTGGGCCAGGCGAGCCGCATGAGCGGCGTTAACCCTTCAGCAATTCAAGCGCTCATCGTACATTTGAAATCGAAGTCTCAGCCGAAACCGACGATCGGAGTTCAGCTGTGAAATCCGAATCAGACCAGCCGGCCATGTTTGCCGCGGCGGCTAAGTTACGATTAAAAACTTGGGCGCCGGATTTGTCGGACACACGGCTTGCCAATTGCGAAATCTACGTCCGCGAACTTTTGCGTTTCAATAAAACTCTTAATCTGATCTCTCCGAGTACCGCCCTACGTGTTGACGCGGTGCACATTATTGATGTCATTCGTGCCTGGGCTTTTGTCGAGCCACGGGTTCCTGCCGGATCGACGATTCACGACTTTGGTACTGGTAACGGTTTGCCAGGATTGTTGTTCGCAGCTCTTGCTCCAGATCGCACGTTCAAACTTTTGGACCGCGATCAGCGCAAGCTAGAATTTTGTAAGCATGTCATCGCCGAAATGAAGCTGACCAACGTGAGTGTACGCAATGTCGACATCGTCGATCTCCCGGATTCTTCGATTCAGTTTGCAGTTTCTCGGGGCTTTGCCAGCGTCCTGAAGTCGATGTCGACGAAAGCGCTTTTCCCGGTTGGTGGTCGGTTCTTTATGATGAAGGGCGAAAGCTG
>JAYSST010000007.1:0-2279 GCA_043720435.1 Bdellovibrionales bacterium | reverse complement strand
CAGCAAAGTTAAAAGATGACTTGCGAGAGCGGTCACAGTTGCCATGCTATGACCTTAGGAAGATTTGATTTTTCAGTCCAGCGAATTTAGAGTTTGTCTGATACAGTTTTCCTAGGGGGCCGGCCAAATGGATCGAAATGAGCGACAGGATCGACAGCCAGAAAAGAGTGCGATGACTCGCGAGTTAGATCCAAACCTTTTCGGCGCGGGTGCCACAAGCACAACGGGCGCTTCTCACGGCTCAATTGCTTCACACGGGCTCCAAGTGCCCCACCAACCCGCGACAACTCAGCCCGGCCGCGCGATTCCGTACCCACCAATTGATATGCGGGTCCTTGAAGCACAGGTGCTTCAAATCAAAGCCATGCTGACACAATTTGATCGCCGATTGGATACGATGGCGGCGCAAGTGAATGAACTCAATCGCGATAGTCAAAGCAAGCTAGATCGCTATGGTCAGCAGATGTTGCGTCTTGAAGACGGCATTCAACGATTGACTACCGACACGAGCAATCGGCTTGCGTCGCTTGCTGGACGCGTGAACGAACGTAAGGTCAGCGATAGCAAACTCCAAGATTTAATCGATCGACACAATTTGTTGGTGAGAAACTTCGAGAATCGCCTGTCGTCGCTACAAAAGCTCGCGGGCGACCAAGAGCAAGCGCTGTTAAGTGCATTCGCGGCTCTCGAAGACGCGCGAGCAGATCTCGCACGCCTCAAAAGAATGTAAGTTACCTTAAAAAGTCGATTCAGTTAGTTAGTCCCCTGGTGCTCAATTATCTGTGTTCGCTCGCCGCTGAACGCGGGACAGGCTGCGCAGCCTTGTCCATGCGTTCAATAAATGCCGGAGCTTCCATGAAACCAGTGACCGTCAGATCCGTACGCAACTGACCGTTAGTATCATAGAAGACCATCGTTGGAAGTCCCATGACTTTGTAGGTGGTTTTCAGTTTTGCGATTTCTGGCGAATCGTTCGTCGCGTCGATTTTGAAAAGCACAAACTGTTTTGAAAGTTCCTGAATGCGTGCGTCCGGAAATGTCTTCTCTTCCAACTCGTGACATGCTCCGCACCAGTCAGCCCAGAAGTCGATCAAGACAGGTTTTTTCTCAGCAATCGCCTTTGCAAGAGCGGCGTCCGAATAACTCTGCCAACCAAGTTTTGCTGTGTCCTGCTTTGCACTGCCACTTTGGTTCGCGGCGATCTGAAAGCCAGACTTTTCGAGCGTCGAAACCATCATCAGTGAAATTCCAAGACAGAACGCTGCGACGGCGGCGCCTTTTCTTACTTGTGCTGCGCCACTCGCAGCAGGAGCAAACACCCCGTAGGCGCTTGCGATCAACACCAACGAGACCCCGATCAACGCGCGAATCACCCAGTCTGGATAGACGGGAGCCACATAATAAACCGCCATGCCGATCATCGTCGTACCGAAGATGAATTTCACGCCGTCCATCCAAGATCCCGCTTTCGGAACTTTATCCAGAAGGAACGACGACGTGCCCAGAACTACAAACAAAACGCCCATGCCCATTGCAAAACTGAACAGCAAGATGAAACCGAGCATCTTGTTTTGCGTCTGCGCGATGTACGCGAGAACGCTGACGAGGACGGGACCGATGCAAGGACTCGCCACGACACCAGCTGCGAGACCAGTGAAGTAAGCTCCAGCATATCCAGTTTGTGATTTTCCTTGGCCCATGCGGTCGCGAATAAACGCAGGCGCTTGAATTTCGAACAATCCGTACATCGACAGTCCCATGATGACGAATAGAACTCCGAGCACGGTAACGACATAAACGTTGGATAGCGCCGAACCGAACAAGGCACCGGTCGATGCCGCTGTGACGCCGAGAATCGAGTAAGTGGACGCAATACCAAGTACGTAGATGATTGAAATGAAGAAGCTGCGAAATTTAGAGGGTCCACCATCTTCAGGTTTTCGAGCACCCGTACGGCGATCGCTTGCACCAAGAATTGCGAGCGTGATCGGGATCATTGGATAAATACACGGAGTCAGCGACGTTAAGAATCCTGCAACGATCATGAAAAGAATTGCCGAAAATAAACCACCACTCATCGCTTTTTCGAATTCGCTCGAACCGCCTCCGGCCGTTGACGCGCCCGGTGCGACCACGGTTGAGTCTGCTTGCGCTGGGTTGCGAATCATCGATGCTGCAGATTCTGCTGATAAATCAGCAACCGAGCTCTTCATGATTACGGTTGGGGTCAGTGCGACGTTTTTCGGAAACAAGCAGTGTTCTGTCGTACAAGCCTGATA
>JAYSST010000006.1:0-15962 GCA_043720435.1 Bdellovibrionales bacterium | reverse complement strand
GAATACTTTGGGCAGAGTTTTAGCGATGCGACCGAAGCAGGTAATCTTTCTACTTTAAATGACGATAAGCCTTTAGCGATCTCTGCATTTGTCGTGGGCCTCGGTCTGACGTCCAAATTCTGAGCTTCGCCCAATAAATAAATGCGTTTTGATAAGCAAATTTTAAGGGGACACCAATGCGAGTAAGCACCAAGCACAGCCCGAAAACCTTCAACATGTCTCGAATCAGGACAGTTTTTACGGCAATGCTCGTTTTCATTGGCGTCAGCTTTATCGTGAGCCCAGTCGAAGCTAAACTAAAAGAAGGCGACGATTTTCCAGCGCTTAAAGTCGTCGCGTTTCCAGGTAAACCGAAAGTGGACGCAGCGAAATACAAAGGAAAAGTCGTCATTGTGGATTTTTGGGCGAGCTGGTGCGAGCCATGCAAAATCGAGCTTCCGGCACTCAATAAACTTCACAAGAAGTACAAAGGTAAGCTCGTCATAATTGGCGTGAACGTCGATGAGAATCTCAACGACGCAAAAACGTTCTTGAAGGATCACCCGGTAGGTTTTGATTTGGTTCACGACAAGGGACAGAAGAACGCAGGCGAACTCGGGATCGAGAAGATGCCGACTTCGTTCATTCTTTCGAACGGAAAAATTGTGAAACTTCACGAGGCGTTCCGAGCAGGCGACGAAAAGAAGATAGACGCAGAAGTTAAAAAACTCCTTAGCGGCGGATAGGTTCATGTTTCTCGAGGCTGTGAAAAAGACAATCGTCTTTATGGGAATGGCGCTTTGTTTAGCGACTCTTCCAGCCTGCAGTCTCGTCACGAAAAAGGTCAGCGCTTTCGAGCGCGGAACACTTTCAAAGAATGGAATGCAACTCGTCGGTGCGCCTAAGGAACAACCGGGACTCAATCACATGTACAACGCGCGCGAAGGTTCAGTTGGCGGATTCGGCGGAGCAGGCGGTGGTTGTGGCTGCAACTAAGCGAAGTGGCAAACCGCAGTTTCACGTGATGCTCTCGTTAGGCATCGCTGCCATCGTGCTTATTTTAGGTTTCCAAAATTGCGCAGTCGATATGTTGGCTTCAACCCCAGGAGCTTCGACTCTCGGTGCTTGCGCGGCCGCACCTACGCAGGCACTGGTCGACATTGAAACAGTGATCACTGGTGTGATCCAGACCCAGTGTTCGACTTGCCACGGGGTTAATTCAGGAACTGTAAAGAGCGGCTTCTATGCTCCTGATGCCACAGCCAATGCGGCCAGCACAGACGTTCAGCTCTTTGCCTACACCCAGCTTTGCGTTCGCGGCGGCGAAACCGTTGGCTTAAAGATCGACGGATCAAACTCGCACGTTGGCGGATCCTTCTCCCGATCGGGACCGGCTGCTGCCCTCTTCTCATTCCTCACGACTCACTTCTAGTCGCGCGACCTTCATCCGTATCTTCGTTGTATCAGAACGAAACGGTTCTCAGCTTGCATCATGAGTTCGCGTCGTCACAATTGGTGTTTCAAACCTTCTCTATTAAGTGCTCTCACGAAGAGATGCCAAATTCGTTTCGATTTGGAATGAAAGTGTGACGGTTCGCTCACGTTCTTACACCCTCTAAATACCCGTTTCCCTAGGGGTTTTCAGAAAGCGTAAATCAACTAGTCAATCGGCGGCAGTTCAACAGCTGTACACACCTGTATACGAATGTGCCGTAGAAGGGCACGGCACCGCCCTTGCTCTACCTAAGTATAGGGGAGCGGCTCGACTTGCCAGAAACGTATCTGGGGGTCGGGATGCAATGCACCGACAAGACCTATGTCGGCAGTGGGGGTAAAGATGAACGCATCAAGAACTAAGGCTTTAAACGGCCTAACAAGACTGGGAGTCGCAGCCATCGGCGCAGCACTTACAGTTGTTTCGGCATCTAATGCCCAAGCCCAGGTGACGCCAATCGGGGTAGTTACGCCGCAAACGACTGCGACGATCACGTCGCAACGTGAGCGGGCTCAGAAGCTTTTCCAAGGCATCACGGCAGTTCGTATCGCAATCGATGATCCCCGTCTTATACAGATGGAAGCATTCATCACTGCGGGCAACGAACGCGCGGCTGCGAAAATCGCCACGCAAGATCCCCTCTTCTTAGACGTGCAAATTCGCGATACAGCGCGAAAGATGTCGACTCGAGACGAGACGGTTCGTGCTCCGATGTCAGACTTCGTCGCTACATTCCTCGGCGTAGTTCGCGATAGCGATACAACGAGTGCAAAACAGCTTCTGACCGGAAACTTCTATTATAAGGTTCCAGCGGCAGTTGCATTGGCTAACACAATTCGCGACGTCGAACTGGCAGATATCATTCAAAGTAACAGACACTACGATGACTTAACGACTCGTGGTTTGTCGCCTTCTGCTGTTCTTCAGATTCAAACACCACAACGTGCGATGGTTGCCGGTGCCGCCGCGAATCACCCGGATCCAGCTGGTCTCATCACCACTCGCTCCTTTATTGAAGCGCACGCTGTGGCCGGAACAAATCGGCGAATGGTCGAGTACACAATGCGCCAATTCATGTGCGTTGCGATGAGCGATTGGGCCGATGCAAACGGTTCTGACGAGCGCGTATCGCAAGACGTGACTCGAACACCGTCGGGCAGCAACAACTTGTACCTGACGACTTGTAAGTCGTGCCACTCGGGCATGGACGCATTCCGCGGAGCCTTCGCGTTTCTTGATTTCAACAACAACGCGCAGACTATCGGAACAACCGTTGTGGGCAAAATGCTTCGAAACGCTGCTGAAGCACCAAGTGGTTATCGCCTCGTCGACAACTCGGTAATCAACAATGCGATTCTGCCGAAGAACGCCGATCAGTTCGGCTGGAGAACAAGCAATACCGGCATGGGTATTGGCGGGTTCGGCAAAATGCTCGCTGATTCTCGAGGCTTCTCACGCTGCATGGTTCGTCGGGCCTTCAAAGCTGTTTGCCGACGCTCACCGCTCGTAGGTGAAGAAGCACTTGTCCGCTCGCTTGCAGATCAATTCGAGACCGACGGTTATCACACGCGCAATATGTGGGAAAACGTCGCTATCCAACAACAATGTGTTCAATAGGTGGTTGGTATGAAAAAACTCACAAATAAATTAATGACTATGACTCTTTCTCAAAAACGAAAACTGATCGCGGCAACAAGCCTTCCACTTTCGGCGATGGTACTGATGCTCGGTTTCCAAAACTGTAGCCCAGGTGTTGTTTCGAGTACGGTTCTTCCAAGTTCGGGCTCGAATGTTTTGGGTAGTCTCGAGGAAGATACAAAACCGATCACGGTTGGGTACTCTGAGAACACATTGGTATCGATGCAACAACAGACGGGAATTCAAACACCGTCGGCTCGAACACTCACTGCAGCGAACCTTGCGAAACCGAAGATCACTGAAACCGGCAAGGTCGACACGGTGAATGCTCCGCATCTGATGGCGCTCACAAACGTCGCAGGCGAGTTGTGTCTCGATTTGATCACTGAAGAAAAAGCGAAGACGTCTGAGAATCGTCGTTTCTTTACTTCGGTAGATTTCGCGACAGGTCCAGCGACGCTCACGACGACGGGAAAATCTGATGTCGTACGTCGCATGGCTCGCAATTTCTGGGGTCGAAACGAAACTGTCGCAGAGAAAACAGTACTTTTGTCGAGCATCGATGCGGTTACTGCCGATCCACGACGTACTGGTGTCAGTGATGCAATCGACACTGAAGACGTCCTGCTCTTCGCGTGCACGTCGATGCTTTCTTCTCTCGACGCGATTGCCTTCAAGTAACTGAATTATCGGACTTAAACGTCCGATAATGCCAAGTGGGTCTGAATCGAAATGTTTTCTTCTGGGGTCTGGGTCTAAGGGGGAGTTTTAAATGGGAAATATTAAAGTCGACAAAAAAATGATGAACGAAAATACGATGGTGACCAAGGTCATCAACGAAGAGACCGGTGAAGAGAGAATTTCGACTCTTCACAGGGACCATCCGAAGCCAAGCAACCGTCGCGAATTCTTGGCGTCCGGGTTGTTGGGCTTCTCTGGTATGGTTGTCGCTCCTTCAATCATTAACGTCCTCTCGAGTCCAGCGTTCGCCGCCGACACCAGTCAGTGCTCGGTGCAAGGTGTCGCGATGCCAGGATTCATCACACTTAACCTTTCAGGGGGCGCGCATCTCTCGGGTGAGCTCCCACCACTCGGTGAAGATCGACTGCCGCTTGCTGGAATCAGAAATCAGCAGACTGGCGTACTACACAAATACGATCTGCTCGGACTCGGAATTGATGATTCGGTCTTCACTGATCCGACAAGAGGCAGAGACATGTTCCAAGGCGTTCGCGTCGCAGGAACTGGAAACGCGGGTGTTCCAGCCGGATTTTTCTGGTTGGGACTTTCGCTCCGCGCCGCTCAATCGACGCTCGACAAAACCACTCTGCTCTCGGTTGCCGTCTCGTCGAATGATGACACAGACTCTAACATGGCAGACGCATCCGGAATGATCCTGGCTGCTGGAGCAACGGGTGAGCTTCTTCCAAATCTCGGCAACGACGCCGGAACTGGAACAGGTGTCGGGCAGACAGCTGCGCTCGTGAGACCCGCAGCCCCACTACTCGTACGAAGCTACGCCGATCTTGAGGGTGCGTTGAAGCCTGCGGGAACTCTCGCAACTCGACTGACGGACTCGCGCAGACAAAAGCTTCTGCAACTTGTGAATTCACTTTCCGGTACGCAGGCTCGAACGGTTGCAGCTGCAGGCGGAGCAACAGGTGTCGCGCTTCAGCGGGTCGTTGAGTGTGCAACTGGAAAAAACATCGAAATTTCGGCAACTGCCGATCCAGGTATTGACCCGGGTTTGAACACTGGCGTCGCAGGACTCTGGGGTATTGCGCCAGGCAACAAGACCGGAGCCAACTACGCGCGAGCCGCGATGGTTTACAGCACTTTACTTGGAAAAGCGGCAACGACCGGAATCGACCTTGGTGGCCACGACTCCCATGGAAACGGGCGCGCGAACCAAAATAATTTGATGCAACAAGCAGGTGAAACTCTCGGTCGTATCTTAGAGACCGCTGCGATTCTTGGTAAGCCACTCATGATTCATGTCGTCAGCGACGGGTCCCAGAGCTCAGGGAGTGGAAGTGCTTTCGGTGCAGACTTCAACAACGATTCAGGCTCTCGCGGTATGAATTACATCCTCGCTTTCAATCCAGTTGCGAGACCAAAAGTTAAAACTGACATGTTTAAGCATCAAATCGGTTTTTTCACCAACGGCCAAGGAGCATCCGATCAATCAGTTGTTGGAACACCAATCAAAGGTGCCGTTGCAGTTCTCGCGAACTACTTGGCAATGGCAGGTCAGATGCAAAAGCTCGATGCGATCGCTCCGGGAGTATTCTCTCGAGCGGATCTCGATGAGGTAGTACGACTCGGTTAGTTGAATCGCACCCAAGTTGTACGTTGATGGGTAACAGGAGGCAGTGTGCCGAATACTGCGGCGAAAGCTGAGGCAGTAAACAAGTTAAAGAGCGCCGACGGCAAACGCCGTCAGCGCGGTTTTGCGTCGCGACTGCTCATCGGCCTGACTTCAGCTGTTTGCATTCTGCTTTTCCAAAACTGCGGTACTGACTTCGTTCCGATGAGCGACGACGAACTCGCAGCTCTCGGAACCTTCGTCTGCTCGCCAAACGTCGAAGAAAATTACCGCAAAACTTATAAAATATTCGCTCGAAAAAACTGCTTGGGCTGCCACGATGGGCAGCAGAATCCAAAGTTTGCGCTGGCCGATACGACGCTCGCCTATTCGGAGTTCACAAAAACGAATCAGGAAAGTTTCCTCGAGTACGGTACGAACGAGAGTCACGGCGGTAGCGCGGGCGGCGTTGAGCACGTCGGTGCGATCATCACTGCTCAGACCCGATTTGATAGCTGTAAAAATGGCGGTGTTGCGCCGCCAACAGAAGTCATCACCGCACGTACAAGACCTCTCATACTCAACGCGACCAACACACTTGCACTGAGAAGCTACACGGCACTCGACACTGACTTAGAACTCGGTGCGACGAACTTGGGTGGAGCACAGCTGCACTTTCAAGTTCGCGTCGATACGAGCCAGCAGGTTCCGACTTACTTTATTTCTCGGCCAAGTTTGCAGACTGGCGCTTCGACTGTTGCAGTAAAAAAATTAACCATCAGAATCAATGGCGTCAGAATTCCTGCGGCGACAGCATTCGTGAACGTGGACAGAACTATCAATCCAAATACCAATCCGCTGGCCGGGCAAACTCCGAACGGAAACCTTTCGTTGGGACTTGCAGTGTTTGAGTATCCGCCAGCGGTTCCGGCAACCGACACGATACAGTTCGAGTTCGAATATATCCGCGCTCAGTAGCAAAGGTACCCGACTGTTTTTTCCCCAGGTACTATCAGCGTAGCGCGCCTTCGACGACGTAGCCTTCGCCCCATTTGGTCTTCTCAAGCTTCAGACCCTTCGTTAGCGTCAGCCTCCCATTCGCGTCGACCATCACCGCGCGGAAGCCTTTTCGCTCGAGAATCGGTTTCGCTTTTTCCGGGCCCATGACGAATGCGGCTGTGTCCCACGCGTCCGCATCGATGCCGCGTTTTGAGATCACCGTAATCTGACGGCTCTTGCCAGCCGGGCGACCGGTCTTGGGGTCCATGACGTGGTGGATTCGACGCCCCTCCTTCACAAAAAACTTTTCGTCGTCTCCACAGGTCGTGACGGCAAAATCAGAACCATAAATCCGCAGCAGCACTTTACTCGTATCCGCCGGATCTCTCACTGCAACCGTCCATAGCGCTCCGCCCGGCTTTGCTCCCCAGAAGACCGTATCGCCGCTGCCGTCGACATAACCGCCGCTATAGCCACGAGCTTTTAAGAGTGCGACCGCGCGGTCGGCCGCATAACTTTGTCCCACGGCGCCCAGGCCAAGCTTCATCCCGCTATGCTTCAAAAAAACAGTCGACGACTTCTCATCGATTGCGACGCTCTTCCAGTCGATCAGCGGCAAACGTTCTTGAATCTCTTGATCGGTCGCCTGGCGTTCTTCGCCTTTTTTGAAATTATAGAGTCCAAACATCACGTTGAACGTGGGATCTAGAGCGCCGTCCGAATCTTTGGATACATTGAGAGTCTCTTTTAATATTTGCAAAAGCTCGGCACGAACTTTAACGGGCTGCTTTCCGGCTGATAGATTAATCTGCGAAAGCTCGGTATCGGGCAACCAGTCGCTCATCCACAAATTTATCGCCTTGATTTCACTTAAAACATTGGCGATGTCAGTGCGCGCCGCTTCTTTCTGATCGCGGTTTATCGCGAGACAAATTTTGAACGAAGTTCCCATCTCGATACGATCGCCACATTCCAATTGTTCGGTCGCCCCAACTGTTGCACCGACTGTTGCAGCAAAGAAGAGCGCAAAGACGAAAATCAGAAGTTTGTTCACCCAAAACCGCCTTCGTAAATTCATGTACAGCTACAGTGAACCGTGCTAAGAGATGGCTCGACGTAGCACCCGCATTTTCTTTAAGGAGACCGCATGGCCAAGTTTGCGAACATTAAGCTGGAACTCAAAAAATTCACGCACTACGCACACGTAGATACACTGAAAAAAGAATTAAATCGTCTACGAGATGAAATTCTGAAGCGTGGTGAATCAGAAGTAAACCAGATCGAAAAGAATGTGCGTAAAGTCCGCGCGAAGGTTCAAAAACTGCAGAAACAAATCGAGAAAGAAGTTTCGATTATTCGCAAGCAAGTGAAGTCAAAGGCCAAGCCAAAAGCGACTGGTGCTAAGAAGACGGTACGAAAAGCATCTAAGACCGTTCGCAAGACGACGAAAAAAGCGGCTCGCTAGGCCTACTCCGATCATATACTCCGTCGCCTGACGGAGTGGTCTGCTTTCAGCTCCGCCGGAATTGACGCGCAATGCGATTTCTTGCACCGGCTCGGCTCCGACCCCAACATAGTGCAATGAATAACGAGATTGAAAATGTCCAGTTTAGCGCGGGTGAAGTCCTCTTTGAGGAAAACGAGCTAAGTTTTCACTTCTACATCATTCAAGAGGGCGAAATCGAAATTTATAAAAAAGGCACTTCGGGAAATAACATCATTCTCGCGAAGGTCGGACCCGGCAACAGTGTCGGCGAGTTCGCGATGCTCGATCGTCAGCCACGTTCTGCCTCAGCCCGAGCCCTTACCGACATTAGTGTCGCGAAAGTCAGCCCCGAGGCCTACGAACGATTGCTCGACGAACTCCCGGATTGGGCGGTATCGGTCATGCGCGCGCTAGTCGAGCGCCTGCGCTTTACTAATAACATCGTCCGCGAAATTCAAAAATCGAGCGCTGGCTCTATAAACGTCGCCACTCAAAATGCGTTGGATTTCGCTGAATTTTCGGACAGCGACAGCCGCATCGTTCGTATTCAACAGGCCGAAAGCGAGGCCGATCAGTCCGACTCAAATTTTGATTTCTCGGTCTACGACTCGAGCAGTCCGAAGAAGGATGCAAAAGCTGTCGGCACGACCAGTTCGACTTCTCAAAAACCGCCCGGTAAGTCGTAGGGGCTGTTAACGTTTCATCCAACCCTGTGGCTTGAAACGCTTTTCTTCTAGCGGACCCAAAACCAGCCGTGGTAGCTACATGCCATAACGAATGGCTAGGCGGCACCCCCCAATGACACCCACAATTAGTTTCTCGGACTTGGAAGCTCGATCTGATTTCTCGACCCGTCATATCGGCCCGAGAGATTCAGACCTCGCACTGATGCTAAAAACAGTCGGTGCAGCAACGGTCGATCAATTGATCGACGAGACGATTCCAAAAGCAATTCGAATGAAGAAGTCGTTGGACCTTCCCGAGGGTCAAACGGAAGCCGCCATTTTAGCGCGCGCCTGGGAACTTGCTTCGTCTAATAAAGTTTTTAAAACGTTCCTCGGTCAGGGTTACCACGGCACATTTACTCCGCCCGTCATCTTGCGCAACATTCTCGAAAATCCAGGTTGGTATACCGCTTACACCCCGTACCAGGCCGAAATTTCGCAAGGTCGTCTCGAAGCCGTTTTAAATTTCCAGACGCTCATCATGGAGCTTACCGGAATGGACATCGCAAACGCCTCGCTGCTCGACGAGGGGACGGCTGCGGCCGAAGCGATGGCAATGTCCTATCACTCGTCTGACAATGTAAAAGCTAACGGCACCGGCGCAAAAACTTATTTCGTATCTGACGTCTGCCATCCGCAGACGATCGAAGTCGTGAGCCGCCGAGCCGAACCGCTCGGAATTAAGATCGTTCTTGGAGACGCCTCGAAGTTTGCATTTTCCACAGACAGTTTCGGAGCCCTCATTCAGTATCCGTGCACTCGTGGCGGCATCGCTTCGTCCGTGGACATCTTGAAAGCATTCACGGCAAGGGCACACGCTGCGGGAAATCTCGTGACGGTCGCGGCAGATCCTTTGGCGCTGATGCTCTTGCAACCGCCCGGCTCGTGGGGAGCCGACATTTGTGTCGGTATCACACAGCGTTTCGGAGTTCCGATGGGATTTGGTGGACCGCACGCCGCCTACTTCGCAACCAAGGACGAATTCAAACGTTCGATCCCAGGTCGACTCGTCGGTGTTTCAATCGACTCGAACGGCAAAAATGCTCTGCGACTCGCTTTGCAAACTCGCGAGCAACACATTCGCCGCGAAAAGGCGACTTCGAACATTTGTACAGCGCAAGTTCTGCTCGCTGTCATCGCCTCGATGTACGCCGTTTATCACGGCCCAAAAGGTCTGAAGCGTATCGCGACTCGGGTCAATCGCCTGGCTACAGCGTTCGCTGCGGGACTTGAAAAATCCGGTGTCAAAATCGAGTCGAAAAATTTCTTTGATACTGTAGTCGTTCCATTTTCTGATTCTGCCAAAGCGAAGAAAGTTATAGATGCGGCGTTGTCTGAAGGTATGAATCTTCGTACCTACACTTCACAATCAACGGTGGTGGACGCTACGATATCTGCACTTGGCGTTTCATTCGACGAGCTCAGCTCGCGTGAAGACGTCGAAACACTTGTCAAATTATTTACTGTCGGTGCGGGATCGGCGACACCTTCGAAAATGTCCTTTGATGATCTTGATAAGTTAGCAGCGACGTCACCGTCGATCGCGGGCTCGATGCTTCGCACGGGCGCGTTGCTTCAACAAAAAGTCTTCAATACTCACCACTCGGAAACCGAGATGCTGCGGTACTTGAAGCGCTTAGAGAATAAAGATTTATCGCTCGCGCATGCGATGATCCCACTCGGATCCTGCACGATGAAATTAAACTCGACGAGCGAGATGATTCCGGTCACATGGCCCGAGATGGGCAACATCCACCCGTTTGCTCCAGTCGATCAGGCGAAGGGCTATCTCGGTTTCGTTCGAGACCTCGAAGGATGGCTTTGCGAGATCACGGGATTTGCTCGGATCAGCCTGCAACCAAACGCAGGCTCTGCTGGCGAATATGCGGGCCTTCTGACCATTCGCGACTTTCACAAATCGCGCGGGCAAGAGCATCGCAACATCTGCCTAATTCCATCTTCTGCTCATGGTACGAATCCGGCGTCAGCCGTCATGGCCGGAATGAAAGTGGTCGTCACCGCGTGCGATTCGAATGGCAACGTCGACGTTTCGGATTTGAAAGCAAAAGCGGCTCTGCACAAAGATAATCTTGCTGCGCTCATGATTACTTACCCGTCCACTCACGGTGTTTTCGAAGAAGCAATTCAAGAGATCTGCGAACTCATTCATTCCCACGGCGGCCAAGTTTATATGGACGGCGCAAACTTCAACGCGCTCGTCGGACTTTGCCGACCGGGAGATTTCGGTCCCGATGTTTGTCATCTCAACTTGCACAAAACATTTTGCATTCCGCACGGCGGTGGCGGACCAGGTGTCGGACCGATCGGCGTCCGCGAGCACCTGAAGTCGTTTGTTCCCGGGCACAACGGCTCGGAACTTTTGTCTGCTCTGCGTCCTGGAGCTGCCGGCAATGCATCGGCTCTGTCGATAAATTCGGCGGTTGCTTCAGCTCCGTTCGGCAGCGCATCGATACTGCCGATTTCATGGGGTTACATAGCGATGATGGGACGCGATGGTTTGAAGCGGGCCACCGAAGTTGCAATTTTGAATGCGAACTACGTCGCGGCTCGACTGAAACCACATTATGCAATTCTCTACGCTGGAAAAAACGGTCGCGTTGCCCATGAGTGCATCCTTGATCTACGGGGTATGAAAACTGTTTCCGTCGAAGACGTTGCGAAACGTCTTATCGATTATGGTTTCCACGCACCGACGATGTCATGGCCGGTTGTTGGAACCTTGATGGTCGAGCCAACTGAAAGTGAATCGAAGGAAGAACTCGATCGTTTCTGTGATGCTATGATTCAGATTCGTTCTGAAATTCGTGCTGTCGAAGAAGGAAAAGTCGATGCAGAAAAAAACGTTCTGAAAATGGCTCCGCACACGGTGCGTGTCGTGACCGATACGAAGTGGGATCGTCCTTATTCGCGCGAAGAAGCGGCGTATCCACTACCGTGGGTGCAAGAACGCAAGTTTTGGCCAGCCGTCGGACGCGTGAATAACGTCCACGGCGACCGAAACCTCGTTTGCTCATGTGCTCCGCTCGAAGACTATCAGTAGTTTTTCAAAAAAATTTTCGCTGAAAGCGACGGTTTAGGCCGTCACTTTGTCGAATCTTTAGTCGCTCGAAACAACGGGTCCGCATGCTCTCGTTCGAAGACTCTCAAGCAGCTGTGGCTCGTTCTGTGCTTGTTCAATTCTGGTTGCATGCAACAACGTCACGAGGAGCCTGTAAATGACGAAAATGACAAATGGACTGTCGCGTACGTCTACGGCAATTCCCAGATACATTGCATTTCGCCGATTGATCGGTTTGATTTTCACATTCGTCTTGATATTCGTTGTAACCAATTTTCCACCCCGTAAAGCACATGCCTTTGGGTTACTTGAAGCAATCGGGCTCGCGGTCGGAAGTACGCTTGGTGGCGCGAGCATCGGCGGTCTCTGGTACATGGCATTTGCAGCCGACGGTCGAGAGTCCGAGCATCGGGCTGAAGCAAAAAAGCTAGAACTCCAGAGGCTCGAACAAGCGCGCGCTACGATCGTAAATGCCCCTACCGCAGCCGCCACGACTCCCGAGGTCGAGTCCCGAACAGTCGTCTTTGATATTAAAAGCGCTTACAAGGTCCAATCAACGAATGCAGCGTCCGAAATCATTGATTTTCTAATTGGTCGTACAGATGGACTTAGCCAATTTGCTGTTTCGGCCAACCCAGGCCCCGAGGTTTTAGCGAATGTCTATCGTCGCGTCGTTTCGCAGATGGTTTTAAGGCCACAACCACAAGACGCGGCACTCGTTGCAGCGGCCAAAATTAGTATCGTCGATCATTTGATTTCCCAGGTCGAACACGATGCCGTGAGTTCTATCGCAAGCGAACTTCGAGCGTTGCCACCTGGTTCTGAGAGACTCCGACAAACAATCTTAATCTTCGCCGAAATCAGTTTGCTCGCAGCTGTTCAACAGAAAATTCTCAATAGTGTAATGGCCGAATCGAACGATTCGCCGAAAAGACGCTTTGCGGAAGTTCTAGTAAATTCTGGCTCTCGGAATTTTGAGGAACTTTTGAAAAAAATAGAAAATCTCGAAGGCAAGCACGTCGAAGAAGCGCGTGTCCTTTCAAAATTGATCGCAATGCGCGTTCAACACGATATTTTTTCTCAAAAAGCGACATCTCGGCGTGCAGCTACGAAATGTGAATTGTTGTTCTTCTGGTAGGAAAAACTGAGTCTGGATATCACGCCGAAGGAAGCTTTTTCGCATGAAGTGCCTTCGTCGAAAATTTCAGGCTCCATCGGCGCTTCGAAGTCTCTAAGACACCGAAAGAAATTTTTCGATGGCCTCGCGATTCGCGTAGGCATCTTCGCGACCGAGCCTAACAAGCTCGCCGCAAAACTCGGGTTCGAACAAAAGATAGCTTGTGAGCTCAGAAGCCTCTTTTTTCGAGCCGAGTCCACCCACGAGATAGCGAATGACCGCGGGAAGTTTGTTGAAAAGATCCACAGCGATTTTTCCTATGTCCTGACTTGGGCGAATCCAAAGATAGTCGAGCTTTCGCAAGTGCATCTTTGTGCGCGTGGCCTGAGGTATTAAATCAACCGTCTGATTGATTCGCATCAGGCGTTCCATGTCGAACTCGACCGCATCCATCAACAACGCATTTAACACGACACCCGTGACACGCGCCAGAGACGGTTCGATGTGTCCCAACACGGGCGGTGCGAGGTGATCAGGTCTTCGCACACTGATGACCAAGATGCGGTCGGCGCCCAGGTGAATCGCCGGACTTAGCGGAGCTGTGTTCCGCAAACATCCATCGCCGAAATGATCATCACCAATCGGTACGGGTGGAAAAAACAACGGGATCGCACCCGAACCCATCACGTGCTCGACACCTATCGTGCTTTGAATGCTTCGTCGCCGCGAGCGATCCCACATTGGCGAAGGTTCATGACTTTGGACGAATGTCATCGAGTGCGAATTTGTATAATTCATTGCCGTCAAAGCAAGTGACTCGATTTTACCAGATCGCAATGTGTTCGATATCTCGCTGAACGGAATATTCTTTTCGATATATCTTCGTAGTGGCGATGTATCGAGCAACGAACGCGCGAGTTTCTTTTGCGAGAACACGCCGCCTGCGGCATCAAGCGCGAACTTTAATCCCAAACGACCGGCCGACAATGCGTCAGTCTTAAACACCTCGTTAGCAGTAATCGATGACCAATCGCGAGTCAGTTTGGATGCCACGTCTACAAAGTCCGCTTGGCTTGCCACCAGCGAGGCAGCGTTCACGGCTCCCGCGCTGACACCCGTCACAATTTTGAAGGGATGACTTATGCCTTTCTCAGCTGCGATTTCGGCGACGCCTAATAAAACTCCTGACTGATAAGCTCCACGTGCTCCGCCCCCTGAAAGGAGAACTCCTAGGCGAGGCGGTTTATTCGATGTAATTCGGGCAATCGAGCTGACGGAAGACGGTTGGGTCATACGATTAGTTTACCGAATGCTGCTACCAGAAGTGGAGAATGGAAATCATGTTCACGAGTCCTTGGTCGAGCCAAAGACTTTTGGTACACCTAATGAGACCCGAAGGGAGCCGAAATGGAAAGTGAAGCACATATTAAGACAGCCGAGGCGGCGGAAACTGATTCCGAAGCCCGCGCCCGTCGCAGCGTTCACGTTATCGGAGCTTCCATCGTTTTGCTCACTGTTGGGGCGGTCATTTGGGCCGCGGCCGGCGGTACCGTATGGGCACAAAAACGTCAAATGAGCGCGATCCAGTCTGCGGCTCGTGCAGATCTGATGCTCGTCGCCGAGGCCGAAAAACGTTTTTACGAGGCTCACGGATTTTACACCACCGATCTCAAAGCTTTAAATCTCTGGCCTAAGCGCGTTCTTTACGCGTTCGGTTTTGTAAAGCCATCGAGCGTTCAAGTGATCACGACTCCCGAAGGCGAAGTGACTTTAGATCCCGAGATGCGCACCGTAATTAAACTCGCAACCCGGCGAGCTGACGATGCAATCGAAAAATCGAAGACCGATCCAAATATCAAACCAGACGCCCCGATATTGTTAAGCCCGCTGACGAAAGTTGCAGCGATAGATTTTGTACGACTGGTCTCATTCTGTCCGGACTGCACTGCGACCAAAACCAGTTTCAAAGCCATCGCTGCAGCTGACTTAGACGGGGACCCCGTTTTGGATGTTTGGACAATCGATCATGCGGGAAACATACGTCACATGATCGACGATCTTCAGTAGCCGGAGCGACGCTTTATGGCGGAGCGACACTAACAGAGTCGACCCTGATAGCGGCCTTCGGCGTTGATTCGGTCGATCATTGCTTGAAAGCTTCGCATTTTGTGTCGAACCCATTCGGGCGCGATAAGTTCGTCCCAACGATTCGAAAGCGCCGCAAGGCGATGAATTGCGATTCGTGGATCGAGATGATCAAGAAAAAGTCCAACACGATGAGCATACAAATCGAGTTCAATCGGCTGAAATTCTCCGGCGTGATAGAGATCGGCGAGCGGAGTTTTCGAAAGCACATGCAGATTGTGAAGTTTTACGTTCGTGATTGGCAGCGAATTGCACAGCTTCGCCGTTTCAATAATTTGTTTATCGTTTTCAGTCGGCCAACCGAACATGAGGTGGATCCCGACGTCGACGCCCGACTCTTTCGCAATTCGCTCGATGCCTTTGATGGCTTGCGCGCCCGTGTGACCACGACGCATCCACTCGAGCTGGCCGTCATCAAAACTTTGAACGCCGATTTCGACACCGACAAAAGTTTTTTCTGAATATTCTTTCCAAGTTCTCAAAACGGCTTCCGACAGACAGTCTGGTCGCGTTCCCACGACAAGACCGACCGTGTCTTCGTAAGACAGCGCAAGATCAAATCCTGACTTCAACTTTTGCAACGAGGTGAAGGTCGTCGTGTAAGCCTGAAAATAAATTAAAAATTTCGCAGCATTAAAACGTTCGGTGACTTTCGCACGGTGAAGTTCGATCTGTGATTTTAGTTCGTCACCTTGAGAATCGGCGTAAGCGAAACTTCCGTGCTCATCACAAAAAATGCACGTCTTCATTCCCTTCAGACCGTCCCGATTCGGACAACTCTCAGCGATGGAAACGGGAACCTTCACGACTTTTCCACCAAACCGAGTCTTATAGTCGAGACTAATTGGATGATAAGGCTTCCCCGCCCACAGGTCGGCGTTGGGATTTCCCAAATCTGGAGGCGTCGAATTTTGAGTGTGAGTCGTGAACATACCGAGCCTAAGAACCCCGGATGGCCCTGCAGTGTCAAGAAAGCGAGAGCAACGGCAAATCC
>JAYSST010000005.1:0-2285 GCA_043720435.1 Bdellovibrionales bacterium | reverse complement strand
AATTCTTTGTTCAACTGCTCGAACGATTTGATCATCGCTTCAACTTGTCCGATGTCCCGAAGTTCGAGTGCCTTCAAGAACAAAGCGCGATCTCGAAGTTTTGATTTCGGAAAGAAAGCATAAACTTTTTGATAAATGTCGATTGCTTCCTGTTTCGGTCGCTTCTCGGCTGTGAAATCGAGCTCTGCGACTGGTGTACCTTTGTTTTTGGCGACCTTGCTCAGATACATGAGACGGCTTTTCTGAAGGTGCAGGTCGGCCAATGAGAAATACAGATCGGGAAGGAATTCGGTGTCGCGAACACGTTTAATTTCGGACGTCGTAACAGCGATCTTTTTTTCGACGTTTTTTAGCTGATAATCGAGGTTCACATCTGAACCATACGCAGTCGCCGGAAGACCAAAGATGAGACACGTGAAGATGACTGGGAGAATCAACGAAATGAATCTACTCATTCGTCGTCCTCTTCCTCTTCTTCTTCTTCCTCAACTGGCGCAGCCGGCGCTGGCGCCTTTCTTCTGACCGGCGCTAAAATCGGAAGCGGCTGTGCGCACCGAGCTCGAATCAGCACTTCGTAATTGTCGAGTTCATCCCACCAAGATTCCGAAACGACGGGCCAATACAGCTTTTCGAATCTGGTGTTCGAAGCTGCTTCGGGGCGATAGTCGACATCTTCCGCGGGGGCCGCAGTTAGTGGTCTTATCGACGCTTCGTATTCCAAGAATGATACCTGTTCTCGGATGTCGATCAGGTCGCCAGCAACACGCTCGAGTGCTCTCGGCAGAGCACGCGCAATCTCTGACTCGTTCTTTCTTTCTAGCACTAAAAGATTCTGGAGAAGTTTTTCTCGAAGCCCGGGAACCAGCTTGATATCTTCGTCGTATATCGCCTTACGCTCTGTTCGATATCGGTGAATCAGAGTCGCTCGCCTTTGGAGCTGTCGGCTCTGCAGCGACATCTGCTTCAATTGCACGTCATCTTCGAGATTCAGCCGCGACTCGATCTGAGTAAATGATTTTTTATAGCGCAAACGGAACGCTGCAGCCGAGAGTTTGATGAGATCATATCGGCAAAGATCTCGCTCGATCACCATACGAAGCAAATCGGCCTCTGGCGATCGCAGCGATTCGAAAAAGGCGGAATCTACGACCTTCAGGATTCCAAGCGCTTTTCCGTATTCTTTTAAGTAATAGCGAGACCAAGCCATTTCGAGCAACGCTCGGGCGCGCTCTCGCAGCGGAAGATTCAGTGGTTTGACAGCTTTTAATGTTTCGTCATAATCGCCTTTTTCGAAAATCAGTCGCGCGCGATTTAGTTCAGTAAACTGCCGCGTGGACACGCGCACGTTGGTACGTTTTAGTAAATCGTCGTATAGCGCTTCAGCTTCGTCGACTTTGCCTTCTCCAAGAACATCTGTCGCTCGCTCGAAGAGTCGATCCGAATGCCACCGTGTCTCGGGTCCAATCTTACCGAGATTCGTTGCAGCCCATTCGGTATAACCACGGCGTAGTAAGGCTTTCGCCCGGTACCAAGCCAGCATCGAGCTTTCGGATGGAGCCTCGACAGTGGAGTCAAATTCGTAGGCAAGTTCTTCGATCGCAGAATCATCAATTTCGACATTCTGAGCGAGCTGATCAAGCGAGTAGAGCGCCCAAGTACCTTGCGAAGTCCCGATGGATCTTGAAGCTACATCCATCATGACGATTTGTGCGGAAAGTGTGTGGCCTTGTTTTACGAGTGCTTCGGCTGCGAGTAATCGTACCTCGTCGTTCACAGCTCCGGTTGCAGCAACGTCCGAGAATCTAAGGTCGAGCGGCTTCCCATTCTTCGTATTCAGCTCGGTGCGAAACAAAGTCACGTTTTCGCCACTCAAAATGACGGGGCCAGGAACTTTCGGTTCGTCTTTTTTGTTGGCGGATTTTGCCGATTGAGCCGGTGTCAGAATCACGACCAGTACTGCGGACAGAACAATCCCGGAAAAATAACGGGCGCCCACTTTACTCTTCCTCGTCCGACGGGGATCGCTTCGAAAACAGATCCAATTGAATCTCAAAGCCGATGCCGATTTCGGTCATTCCCGTTATTCCAAGCTGTGAGTCCTTAAAAAAATATTGGCGCAAGTAATATCGCAGCGCCGACTTCGGTCCCAAGAAATATCGGCCCTGAAGACCGGGCGCGATCGCTGGGACGTGGCCAACGGCGTTGAATATGATCGTTCCAACTCCAAAATAAAAACTAGTTTCGCTGTGAACCAATGAGCGATTGAACAGCAACGATTTTCCATA
>JAYSST010000004.1:0-2286 GCA_043720435.1 Bdellovibrionales bacterium | reverse complement strand
GACTATTCCGACTATTCACCTCAATACGAAATCTCGAGCAACATCGTCGTGTCGACTTCGAGCTTAAGTATTCGGAGCAGCGGCTATAGCTCGAACCGATGCAGCGTTCATTACCATTTGCGATTCGATGAAATGAGTCAGCGAAATGCCGTCGCGTTTTCGGAATGGCAGCGATCGCTTACCGACATTCGCGCGGAACTATCCCAGCTCGTGAATGAAACAACTGTCGGTTATCCATACGCTTCTCGGCTGAAGCGACTGAGCGAACGTATTCACTTTGCCTACGAAACTTTACCGTAGGTTCTAGAATCCGAACAAACTTTTTAAATAGTTAGCTGCCTGCCCAAGCCATGGATGGTCGGCGAAAATTGCATAGCTGATCCCTGCGACGGGGACGGCTGCGGATGCGACCCGGTCGACAATCGAGATGTCTTCGAATCGCGGAAGATCGCCCATCGTACGCGCTTTTATTTCAGCCTTCGTCATCCGCTCTGTAAAATTGTCGGCTCCTGTATTCGCGTTTGATAGCTCCTTGGCTGTCGAGTGAAGCCGAGACCACTCGGTGGATTGACTCATCATTCGCGCGAATGCCACAAGTAATTCATCGCGAGTCGAGTATTTGGAATTTACTTCCATTAGTAGATTCAACTTCAATTCGTTAGAGTTCGGCGACATTAATACGCGCTCAATGTCGACAAAATATTTGTTCAAAACGTACGAGTTGTACGACAAGCCAATCAGCTCGGTGACTGGCGCTACATAGGCGTTCGGCAAAATTTTGTAGACTAAGCGCTGCGCACTTTCGAGGTGCAAAATTCCGAAGATCAACGACTTGAAGGCGAGAAGGCGTTCGTTTCTTAAATCATTTTTTAGTTTGGCGAACAGAACTTCCGGGTGAGTTTTGAAAACATCGGTGACAGCTTCTAGTGGCGGTCGTTCGGTCGGGATACCAAGCCCCGGCAACAGGCGAGCTGTACTTGTTGATCCGAGGCCACGCAGAATTGACTGTGCGTCCAGGTTTTCTACAAGCACGTAACGGCGATGAATCATCTGATTAAGATTCGATCGAAGTTTCCCGCCGTTCATTTTTCGTGCATTCGAAATGCTGTCTTCAAAACTTTTGATCTGGTCAAAAATCGTTTCAGCAACGGTTTGCTCGGCAAGCGACGCCGTTTCGCGCGAAAAAAATAAAGATTCGCAGGTTCCACCCGCCGAGTGCGCAGCCGGAGTAACGAGCGCGCCCGCGTAAAAACACAAGCCCTATCGCCAAAGATTTCATGTGGTTTCCCTCGGTTTGATCTACAAGTTTGCGTACGTTATTCTCAGCCGGGCGCTAACGAGTTACCGCCACGTTGAAATACCACCACGCCGCAGATGAATCGCGACCGGCAGGGTCGAGCAATTTGTATATCGCTGGGTAAGGAATACCCAGGGGTTGATTCAGCCCGAGCTTAGCCGTTCGTTCCGGAGGGCCGTGTTTTACAAAAAATTTTAGAACAAATATTTACGGTACGAGACGCTTGAGACAAGGCCGAGGGCGGCCATTGTCGTGAGCATGTTCGAGCCGCCGTAACTTAGCAAAGGCAGGGGGATACCGACGATCGGTAAAAGTCCGATGACCATGCTGACGTTGACGAACATGTGCCAGAACAAGGTCGCAGTGACTCCGACGGTTAGTAACGCACCTGCCTTATCACGTGCGTGTGCAGCGATGCGGATCATAGCCAAGAAGAGCAGTCCGAAGACTGAGACCGTAAAGAAACTGCCGAGAAATCCGAACTCCTCGCTTAAGACTGAGAAAATAAAATCCGTGTGGCGTTCCGGCAAGAACTCGAGCTGTGACTGAGTTCCTTTGCGGAAACCCTTGCCTAAAACCTGGCCTGAACCAACCGCGATTTTCGACTGAATACTGTTATAGCCTTTGCCTCGCGGATCGCGCGCGGGATCCAGAAACGTGTAAATGCGATGCTTCTGATAATCGCGCATACCGAAAAACCATGCGCCCGTGGCGCCCATGAGTGTAACCGCAGTAAGGCCGACCAAAATCGCGCGGCGAATGCGGACGAAAAACAAGACAGAAACCCCTATGATCAGCAACATCATGGCAGTACCGAGATCTGGCTGCTCGGCCGTAATAAAAAATGGCACGCCGACCAAAATCAAAAGTGGAAACGCTAGATCCTTCATGCCCATGCCGATATTAAATGATTTTTGTGAGAGCATCTTTGCCAGAACCAAAACCAGCGCGAGTTTCATGGTTTCGGACGGCTGGTAGCTGAAAATTCC
>JAYSST010000003.1:0-2288 GCA_043720435.1 Bdellovibrionales bacterium | reverse complement strand
CTTGGATGGGCGGACTATTCAATTCGCAGCTATCGATCGATCAGCGGTGAAGATGAACGAACCGTTACAATTCGCACCCACGCAAAATCGCGCGCGTTCACCGTTATTCCAGCGACGTCTCTGAGAATTGAACTCGGCGAAGGTTTAATGATTGATACTCAGACAGAATTTCTAGCGCTGCTCGGTGGCGAATCGGCGGAAGCAGCTCAAGGTCTTGGTGTGACCGTCAGCCTTGGCTGGATTTTTTAAGCGAGCGTTCGAGGCGGCGACCGCCACGATCAGCAGGGTTACTTGTAGGCTCAATTACAAAAGTGGGATTGGGTGGCTCGGTTGAGAGTGCTGACGACGCAGAAACTATCGTCTTTGCAATACTTGGTAGTTACCACATTGCCGACTGTCGATATCTCTACACTTTGATTCAAAACTTCGTCGACGCGTTCGGTGGCGATGCCGCTAAAGCCGGCAGAGACGTAGGCTGCATGGGCGACCAAACCGCTGGCTTCGCGTTGGGTGGCAGCGATGTAGGCTGCTGTGGCGGCATCTTCGGCGACCTGGGTCGCGGCAGTGGGGGTAGCTACGTTGGCGGCGGAGGCGACGACCAAGACGTTCAAGGCGGCGGCAGTGCTGGCGGCGAGGGCAGCTGGGGTGGCTGGGATGACGGAGGGGCTCACCGACGTTAATAGTACGCCAGCGCCAGGTGCTCGCACACTCAGCGCTTGGCGTGTCCGTAAGCCTCGGCTGGAATTTCTAAGCGCGCGTTTCGAGACAGCGACCGCCACGATCAGCAGTGTTTGATGTTCGATCAGTTGGAGTTGATCGAGACGCTCATCTTATCAGTCAGTCTTCAGTATGATCTGTGCGTCGACACAACAAATGCTATCCGAATTTCTTGGGTCTTCGTCGATCCCGCATAATTCGCTGTTTTCGGCTTGAGGATTGCAGAATGACGATTGCATCAGTCGATGTTCATTCGAAATAATGTTAGGCGTGTCCTCAATTGGACTGGAGAATCTGAAATGTTAAAAGCATTTATAATATTTGCTTTGATCGCTGTTTCGTCGACAGTTTTTGCGCAAGAGATGGGTCGCGAATTTGTCGGACAAAAATCGGGTAAGCGCTATGAAGTTACCGTCGACACAGGCGGCGTTAACCTCAAAGACTTAGCAAGTGGCGATTCGGCATATTTTCCGGTCGATCCAACTTGGTCTTACCAATACTCGCGGACGAAGGTGACGCTTAAGTCGCGCCTGCGGGAAATTAAAAAGCTCAACGTCTTTGCCCTTAACGAATACAGCCTCTATGGCAGCGGCTATGAATTTTTTGAAACAATTCGTCGGGTCGGTGCTAAGTATCCCGAATTCGTTGCCGGTGAGCACATGTATATGTATCGTGATCAAATGTCGGCGTTCTGGTGCGATTGCCCGGCTTGCATGGTCACTAATTCCTGCATAAGAATTGATAGCGGCTCACCAGATCCGGACCGAGGCATAATCAACTCTCATTTTAAGTCGCAACGGCATTGAATTCACATCTCTGAAATGCACGAGCTAGATTAGACCGCCCTAGACGATACCGCAAAGCATGATCGGCGTTAAATCAAAGACATCTCGAATCCGACATCTTGCAAAACCTGCGTGCGCAAATCTGGCGAAGCAACTGTGGCGTCGGGACGCACTTCGAAAAGTTCAACAGGTGTCGAGTAATGAAAGCGCCCACCGAGTTCGCGCATCGACAAACCGATCGTATCGGGAACTAGCAGCATCGTATTCATAATACCCAGCTCTCGAATCGGTTCGTACTCGAGACACACATCGATCATCTCGATCAACGCGTGTCGTTTCTCAACCGGCGTCATCGTCGCACCAAAACAAACCCACGAGAGATAGGTTGTCGAAATACTCGAGCCAGTCGTCGGCGGTCGAACACCTGTGATGCGCAGACTCTGAAAGATCGCTCGTGTCTTCCAATCGATTTCTTGAATTCTCATTCGCTTCATTCCGTCGGTAGAAACGAGGCGAGCGGCGATCTTAGTTTCGCCGCGACGATTCTTTACGACGACTGCGAGCCCCGTTGCTGGAGTCTCACACCAGCCGTGTCGCATGACCGGCGAGCGCTCACTGTGAAAACGCGAAAATTCGGCTTCGGCTGCGGTACCGATCAAAATTCGATGATGATCCAGTTTGCGTCGACCATTCGACAATAGCGCCCATCTGCCGATGATCCCTAGAAGCCGAAGTCTCCCTAACGGTTCGTAAACAAATTCCGAGTTTCGCCGCGAAACAAGACTT
>JAYSST010000002.1:0-5620 GCA_043720435.1 Bdellovibrionales bacterium | reverse complement strand
TAAATGCTTCGAGCCCGCCCGCCGAGGCGCCGATCCCGACAACGGGAAACCGTGCGCCGCTCTTCAGGCTCGAACTTTCATTTGATTGCTCGACGACGGCCTTCGGTTTTAGCGAAAGTTTTGACGGCGTCGTGGCCTTCTTTTTTAAGGTCGGTTTCTTTTTTGGGCTAAGTTTTTTATTAGAGCCTGCGGACTTTTTAGTGTCCCGTTTCTTATTTAATTTCGCCAAGGATGCCTCTTAACAAAGTTGAGATTAGGCTACCCCCGTTCATTCATAGGGATCAACCCGTTAAACGTGGCTTTCTCGGGCCGTCACGCCTTTCCGCGACCTGTAGAGCCGTTCGAGTAGCTCTGTTAAGTCTTTTCGGTCGATCGGCTTCGTTAGAAAATGAGAAAATCCAGACTCGACCGCACGCAATCGTTCTTCCTTCATGGCGTGAGCCGTCAGTGCGACGATCGGTCCCGTCAAACCCTTTGATCGAAGTTCGCGAACCGCTTGGTGACCGTCCATTTTGGGCATCTGAACATCCATCAAAATAACGTCGTAGCGACGAAGCATCGCTTTTTCGACTCCTTCGACCCCATCGGCAGCGAAGTAAGTTTTTGCCCCGGTCTTTTGCAGCAGAGTCTCGATCAGGACCTGATTGTCCATTGAGTCTTCGACGACGAGAATCTCGCATCCCGCAAGATTAACATTCGTTGAATCCGAAGCCGTTCGAACCGCCTGAGGTTTTTCGAAATATTCGCGAGATAAAAATCCGGTCCCTTCGGACTGAGTGATCGTAACGCTCGCCTCAAACGTGCTGCCTTTTCCAATTTCACTTTCAACGAGGTAAAAGTCGCCGCCGAGCGCTTCGGTCAACTTTTTTGTCAGAACAAGACCGAGCCCACTCCCGCCAAACTTTCTTGTAATCGACGAGTCAGCCTGGGCAAAGGCCTGAAAAAGTCGACCCCGCTGCTCATTCGAAATTCCACGACCAGTGTCGGTCACTCGAAAATACAATCGCGAGTTTTCAAAACCCACCATCAATTCAACATGTCCGTGCTCTGTGAATTTGACCGCGTTACCAACGACGTTCGATAGAATCTGTCGAATTCTCGTCGGATCCGAAAACACGAACTCCGGCAGTTCTGTTTCAGCCTTAAGCACAAAGCCAATTCCGTTCGCGCGCGCCCTAAGCCCCATGAGCGTTGAAAAGTCCTGTAAGAATTCCGCAAGCGAAAATTCAATATTCTCAACGACCAATTTTCCGGATTCGACTTTCGCTAGGTCCAAAATGTGATCGATTATATTCATAAGATGGTGCGAATTGCGATCGATGATCGATAGGTATTTTTCCGACTCGATTTTTGACAGTCCGGGTTCTTGAAGCAGTTCCACGAATCCCATAATCGCGCCGAGCGGAGTACGAATCTCATGCGACATGTTTGTGAGAAAAGCAGATTTCGCTTGGTTGGCCTGTTCGGCCTCGGTCTTGGCTTGCGCAATTTCCTCGGTCTGGGCCGCTTTGCGTTTAGTCTCGAGTTCGGTGAATTTCACTGCACCTTTTCTGATTCCGCGGTCGATAAACTCGTGTATGATCCGCCGCGCTTCGGAATCGACTTCACCCTTGGCTTCGAGTTTTTCGATGACGACAGAACGAAGAATGTGAAATTCGTAAATAACTTCGTCTAAAGAATATTCTGGCTGGTTCGCCCGGTCTTCCGCGTGTTCTTTCGCAATTTCCGAATTTTTCTCGGCCTGAACTTTCGGATCCGCACAGCTCAGTGTATCAGCCAAGTGATCGAGAAACTCAGGTAACGAATCGCGAAGTGCACGCCGTGTCTGGACCTCAGCGGCCGGTACCTCCGCACGCGAAAGCTCTTCCCAGTCTTTCAAGATTTCGGCTTTCACCAATTTAACGAGATTCGAAACTTCGTGCCGATTTAGTAATGAATTTGTCTGGGTCATTGCGACGATAAGACTACAGTTTTTGACCCCCTGTCGAGCCTTTGGCCGAGCTACAGGGCTAGTTTATTTTAATCGGTTCACAGCGCTACCATTTGGGCGAGGGAACAGCTCATCAGTAGCTAGTGATTAACGTTGAACTCGACGTAGGCTATGCGTGGCGCCACCGGCGCCGCACAGCTCCGCAGACCATTTAAGTCTGCGCCCGGCAACATCCATAAATCGTCGAGATTGGTCCGCCGAATGCGCATATCCCGGCCCGACACCGAGGGCGGTCTTAGCGTTCGATGTGAAATTGTCCGACGCTGATACGCCCCGCCCTAAACGCACCTTCGCAATACGACAGATATAAATCCCACATGCGAATAAAGCGATCATCGAATCCCATCGCCAAAACTTCGGTGTGCGCACGTCGAAAACTCGTGCGCCAATGTCGAAGCGTTTCCGCATATGAAAGTCCGAACTCGTAAGTTTGTGTGAGATTCATCCCGACTTTTGCACTCTCTTGACGAAAAGCATCGTTGGTTAACAACATCCCGCCCGGAAAAACGTACTGCTGAATAAAATCGGTCTGTTTGCGATACGAATAGAAAAGATCCTCTCGAATGGTGATTCCTTGAATCAGCGCCGAGCCTTTACTCTTTAATGAGGATCCGACTTTACCAAAAAACTGGCCCCAATACTTTTCGCCGACGGCCTCAATCATTTCGATCGAGACCACCTTGTCGTAAGACCCATTGATATCTCGGTAATCCATTTGTAGAAGTTCGACGTGGCCATCAAGACCAGCGGTCGCAATTCGACGTCTGTTGTGAGTCGCCTGCTCGGGAGAGTTCATAACAGCCGTGACACGACATCCAGTTCTTTCAACGGCACGATTGAAGAATCCGCCCCAGCCGCATCCAATCTCAAGAACATGATCGCCCGACTTAATGTTCAGCGAATCGATGATCCGATCGTACTTCGCCATCTGCGCTTGTTCGAGCCCCAAGGATTCGTCAGTGAAGATACCGGACGAATACGACATCGATGGGTCGAGCCACAGCTTATAAAAATCATTGCCGAGGTCGTAATGCGCCATGATGTTTTTCTTTGCTTGCGTCCGATCGTTGGCATTCATTCGATGTTTCAGCATCGCAAGTAAGTTGCCATACCAACTGCCGTGTAATGCCTGCGCCAAATCGCTATCGTTCAGACAAGCCCACTGCACAAGAGCCGTGACATCATCACAAACGAGGTCCCCGTCGATGACTGTTTCGGCAAGACCCAAATCGCCTTTGCTGAACAGCACGTCGATGGCTCCCCACGTGCGCACTTGCAAGCGAATGCGTGGTTCGCCAAAACCAAACGTCTCGTGACTGCCGTCTGGAAATTCAATCGCGAGTGTTCCATGTTTCGCTTTTTTCAACACTTCCAAGAAGAATCGAGTTTTTAACGAACGTTTCATCGAGACACCTCGTCGATCGGTAACGGCGGTTTTTTATAGAACTTTGCTTTTTTGAACCAAAGCCTTGCAGCTTGGGTGTGTATTCGCGCGATGACAAAGATCGTCATCCACCCATAGCGGAACAACTTTGACGTGAGCGACCCAAGAGCAATCGGCGAAAGCTTGCCTTCAATCCATGTGATCAATCGAAGTTCTTGAGAACCGGTGTAGTAGTTGATGTCAACTCGAGACGAATCGTCCTGAACCTTAAAACGGAATCGGTAAGATCCTTCGATCGGCAGAAATGGCGAGACGTGAAAAACTTTGTCAGCTGTGTACCAACCGTCAGAATCCGGCGTCGTCGCGAAATCGATCCAATAGAAATGCTTCTCGCCAAAAGTATTTCTGACTTCGCAGAGAACGGCATCAAGCAACCCGGCCCGTTTGAAAAACCAGAAGCTGACCGGGTTAAAGACGTAGCCAAACATTCTTGGGAAAGTTTGAAGCGAGATATTTTCAGCAGCGTAATTACATTTCTCAAGTACAAAATCGCGTGCGCTTTTTTCCAAAGGTCCAACTCGCCCATCGAGGTAATCTTCAGATCGAATTGAAAAGACCCGACGGTAACGCTTCATAAAAAGTTCCCGTAGGTCTTCTTCATGTTTCGCGGCAAAATGCATATAGAGAATTGGATATGAAAACTGGTTCGAAACAGCTCCGTACCGCTTGTGAAATACGCGACCGTCGCCCCACAAGAGTGTGTTCATCGCGCCGCCCACGGTGGTTCAATTCCGAAAAGTTTCGCGACTCTCACCGCACTCAAAATCCCATCTTCATGAAAGCCGTAGCGAGACCAAGCGCCCGCGTAGTAAACGCCGCCTGCGCCTTGTATCGATGGTAACTCGCCCTGAGCATCGATCGCACTGCGATTGAACTTAGGGTGGTCGTAATCGAAACTATCAAGAACGTTCGATATTTTGCCTGTCGGATTTAACGAGACAAAATAGTCTGTCGAAGTGGGAAGTGGCTGAAGTCGATTGATGTAATAAGTCAGCTGTGCTTTTTCTTCAGATTCGAGACCGTGGGTTCCGCGTACGTTCCACGAAGCCCAGCAAACTTTTCGAATCGGCATCTGTAAATTATCTCGATGAAGAACGGCTTGGTTTGGTTCCGTTGAAAAAGCCGATAGCACTCTTCGCTCGATCTCAGATTGGTTTGACAGAATACGATTAGTTACCGGTGCATGAGTCGCCATCACGACGCGATCAAACGTCATTTGCTCCTGCGGAGTGGTCAATGCGATTTTTCCATCTCTACGTTCGATTCGAACAACCGGCGCCGAAGTATGCACGTGCGTGATAGTACGTGCTGCCTTTTCAACGTAGTTGCGCGAACCATTCTTCACTGTTCGCCACGTGGGGCGCCCGCTCACTTCAAGCAGACGATGATTCATGAAAAACGTCAAAAACGTTTCACCAGGAAAATCCAGCATCTCAGTTTCAGGAGTCGACCAAATGGCGGCTCCGGCCGGAATCAAATAGTCATGCCAGAAGCTTTTTGAATAAGCCCGTGCTGTCAGCAGCTGTCCGAGACTCCACTTGTTCTCGCGACTGCTTTTGAGATTCATTTCCGCTTCGCGCGCGAACCGCATAATCTCATTCAACATTTTATAGAAGCCTGGTCGCACAAGATTCTGGCGCTGTCCGAATACGCTGTTGAGGTTTGTGCCTGACCACTCAAGATTTTTCTGCGGCAATCGAATCGAAAGCGACATGTCGGAATCGCAAGTCTCGACGTTGAGAGCATCGAAAAATCCGCACAAGTTCGGGTATGTCAGCTCGTTATAAACAAGAAAACCTGTGTCGATGGGAATCTTCGAGCCGTTTTCAGCGATGTCGACGGTATGGGCATGCCCGCCCAAGCGAGGTGCGCTCTCAAACAAGTGGACTTCGTGTGTTTTTGCGAGCAACCAGGCCGCTGACAAGCCCGAAATACCCGCGCCCACGACCGCGATTTTCACAGTTTGCCCGATGGAGCGAGTCTCAGTTCTTTTGAATTCGTGGCAGTCATACTGTCATTAAATCACGGTTGCTTCAAACCCGATAGCGGTATCTCAGACCGTCCAGAAATGCGGCAATTTCGCGATATCTTAACTTTTTAGAACTGGCCCACTACGCTGCGCTAGTGGGCAGGAGCAATGAGCGTTTCATTGTGAAAAACCGCGTAGATAGCAAAGCGGTCAGCCT
>JAYSST010000001.1:0-2299 GCA_043720435.1 Bdellovibrionales bacterium | reverse complement strand
TGCAACCGTTCTCAAATCACCATCTCAATCCTCAACTCGGATTTCTTGCACTTGTGGTGCTAGGATGTTCGTCAGTGGTTTTACGTGAAGCAATCGGGATGGGCCGAAATCGCTTTTCTGCTTTTCTGCGTCTACCGCGGCGACACGAATGAGATAAGTCGCTCCATGCGCTCCCGAGTCGAGCGGAACGTCTTTAAGATAAATGACGTGCCATTCAGTGAAGTATTTTTTTGCGACGTTTCCCTCGTGATCGTAGACCATCACGACGTAACGTTTTGCTCCCGGCACCGGTGTCCATGCGACGCGCACTTCGCCTTTATGATTCGTCGTCAGTGGGTTCGGAAGATCGGTATAATATTCCGGAGGTTGCAAACTTCCGTCACCGTTAATGTTTTTCGACATCGTTTCTGTGGCCGTGTTTCGCGTGACAGACATTTCCGCGGAAGGATTTTCCCCGGCAGTTGTGGCGTTTTGATTTCGCATAAACAGCGCGGACACGCTGACGATTAAAATCGATACAAGAACTGAGCCGATAAGCGTGAGGACATGCTTACGGTAAAAGAATTTTCCCATCTCTTCTATTTTGCTACAGAAAATCAGATCCCGTGAACAAAACTTCAACAGGACCCGACCACGGAGCGACCGCAAAAGGCTGTTACTACTCGAAAATTTTCCGAAGCGTCTCGAGCTTGCGTTGCTGTTGCTCGACCAAAAGCGAGATATCTTTTTCACTCAGCTTTGGTTCGTTCGCAGGGCCGGGTTTCAAAACTCGTTCTTTCATCAAACGATTCGCCTCGATAGTTTCAGGCCCCAAAAGTTTCGGACGGTTGAAGAATTCGCCACTTCGCTCCTCACACGCTTTCGTCTTCGCAGAAGCTGCCGCCACGACTTTCGACTTGAAGGTTGCGCGAACGTCCTCGTAAAGCGCGAGCTGACACTCGAGTGCGGCCCGAACGTTTTCGTAATAGGCGCGAACATCTTCGATGCCTTTAGGAAATAGGGGCTGAAACTGCTCAAAGAGTTTCGTCTTACTTTGCACCGTCAATTGGTCTGGGTTGCTAGTAAGAAAGTCGATTGCTTTTAGAAAATCACCCTTCGCTGCCATTGCATTCGCCGCGCCGGCGTTCTGGTCCGCTTTAGCTGCGGCCTGTGCGGCAAGAGTTGAAGTCAGGATCTGACTTTGCTGAGTTTTGACAACGAGGTCGAATGACATCAGAAGCGAAATCGCAATTCCGGCGATCGCCCCGAACAAAATCGGCTTCAAAGCTTTCGCGCCCTGAAAAACATCGAATCGCCGCAACAGCCAGAAAAAACCAATAGCGATGACAGCGAAGAATAATGCGTGAACTAACATCGAAGGAAACAATGCCTTCAGAACATCCCAAATCATTTTGCACTCCCAGTTGTAGCTTTACCTATGATGTCGCCAGTTGAAATCATCCCGAATACGCCGCTATCGCGCTCGCCGGGTGGAAACGATGAAAATACAATCGCTTGGTCTTTACCGACTCGCCCGCCATTTTGCTCAACGGCGAGCTTGAGTGGCGGCTCGGCCTCGCCGCCGAACGTATAGGCCTCGCCTTTCACGCCGCGAACCTTTTTGCCATTCACGACAAGTTCCCACCCGCCGCCGTCGCCCTCAACTGTATTGAGGTCGTATTTATCACCAGCGATCGCCACAGCACGACGAAAGACCGGGTCGTCAAATTCTGAAAAGCGATAAAGAACAACGTCGCCTCGCTCAAGCGGAGCGCAAGCATAATGATTGATGACCGTCAGCACGTCCGAGCCTTCTTCGATGAGCCCACGTAGATAAGGATCGGTCATTTTCAAGGTGACGGTTTCCCCGGGACAAACACTCGGATCAAAGTTGTAGATCTCTTTGCGAATGCGCTCGGGCGCAACAACTTCAACAGGTTCCTGCCGAAGAAAAATAAAAGCGGCGATCCCCGCAACAACTAAAACAATTCCAGCGATGACTAAATTTCGGTTCTGCATTCGAACAATGCTAGCGCGTGCAGCAACCGTTTCAAGTCCCAGCACAATAGAAGCGAATACCTAGACCAATCAATGTGTTTAGTGCTCCCTGCTAGGTGCTGCCATTGGGAGTGAACGCCACACCGACCGATTCAACTTCAAATGCCGGAACGACTTTGGGACTTCTCATAATCCACAAATTTAGTGATTAACCAACCTGCGAGCGTTTCGTTGATCAAAACTCATATGTCAGTGAGCTAAATGCGACGGCAAACCGCGTTTCGTTAAAATTTGAAAATGTTCGCCGATCCATATACGCAAG